>NZ_CP058561.1:2187917-2500477 GCF_018141425.1 Vallitalea guaymasensis | reverse complement strand
AGCACTAATGGTCTTGATATTATCTGTCCATATCTTAGCAGCTTCCTTAGTTGTCATGAACTCAAGGAATTTCATTGCTTCATCAAGATGAGTTGATTCAGCTCCAGCAGCTATGACAAAATCACCTGTCGCCTCAAGTTTAACATCACTAGGATCTTCTGTTGCTGGATAAGGGAAGATACCTAAATCATTATTAAAGAATTCAGGATTCCTTTTTTCTATTTCAGGTAATATCCATAATCCTTGGAATATCATTGCTGCATCTCCTGCTGCAAACATATCAAGAGCTTTATTATAATCAACTCCCAATGGATCATCATTTCCATATGTATAGAAATCTTTACACTGTGCAATAACTGTTTTCCACTCAGGAGTATCTGCAAATGTTGTTTTACCATCTAAATAATTTTTACCCCATTCTGGCTGTCCTTGTAGATATAACACGTCAACAGCTGCTCTTGATTGGAACATTGATAGAGGCCATTCATCCTTATATCCAAGAGCAAAACCAGCAGTTCCTTCTTCTTTCAACTGTTTTGCTATACTCATTAACTCACTGTATGTTTTTGGAATCTCAAATCCTTTATCTTTAAAAATCTTTTTATTATAAAATACAGCTATAGGACTATTGTCAACAGGTACAGCATAATTCTTACCATCAGTGGCACTAGCTTTTACAGCCACATCTTGAATATTATCCATAAAAGTTTTATCTGTAAGATCTGCCAGATAACCTGCTTTTCCATATTTATTAAGAAGGTCTCCTTCTTTTAGACAAATGATATCGATTATTTCATTACTTGCGAATTTTGTTTTTAATATAGTATCGTAATTACCCCATTCCAATAAGTCTACATTTATTTCAATATTAGGGTACTCTTCGTTAAAAACTTCTATTATTTTATTAATCCCTTCTGTTGCTTCTGCTTTGAAATGAGTCATTTTCAAAGTTACTTTTGGTTGTTCTTCTTTATTAGAAGTTGTATCACCTTTTTGGGATGTAACTGATTCATCATTTTTTTTACCACACCCGATACAAGATGTAACCATAACCATAATAATTAATATTAGAACTAAAATCTTCTTTTTCATAATACTAACACCCTCCTATTTTTACATGCTTAGATTATTCTATTAAGATACATATATCATATTTTTTATATATTAATACTTCACTATAGAATTCTGCCTTGCAAGACAATTATATTATAATACAAAACCATAATTTTAATAATAAAATATATTGTGTTAGAAATGTTCAGTTTTTTGTGGAGATTTTCTTGTACTTATTTCTATATTTACAAACAAACTTCTATAACCTATAATAACTAATATGAATCCAGAAATCATTAGGGGAAGTGATTTAATGTTCAAACTCAACATTAAGACAAAAATTGCAATAGTCACTCTAACAATTTCAGTAGTATCCATACTTGCTATAAGTGTTTTATTCTATACCTCATATAAGAATTCCCTAATAAAGTCTACAGTTGATTCCAATAGCCAATTCACCAAATATATATCTGACTATCTTAATATTTATTTCAAGAAACTTCAATATACTGCCGTAGAACTCTATAATGAAACAGAATCTGTAAAACTTAAGATTATCAAAGATGGCTATTCGGATAATATTAATCAAAAATATAATCAAAGACAATCTCTAATGAACTACTTCACATTTATACAGAACCAAAGGAAAAGTATAGTTAAAACAGTAATCCTATCAGAGAATAAAACCATTGTTGAAACATGGAATCGAAATAATATATATACAAAAATTCACCTGGACCCTATTATAGAGAAATACGTTTATAATAATAATGATGATTCATTATTTTCTTCCTATAGCGCTACAGAAATAGATAAACAATTAATGGTGTACAAAAAAAATATATACGATCTATTCACCCATGAAAAATTGGGTACAATACTTTATTTTATAGACTATAATAAATTTGATTGGGAAAGGTATAATCTTCAGGATAATACTTTTTTCGTAGTTAATAAATATAATGAGATAATTTATCATCCCAACAGGGAACAGCTTGGTAAAAATGTTGATGACAATATAATAAGCTTATATTCCATTAACGAAAAAGGCTACTCTCTTCAACACAATGATAATCAGCTTATCAATTATAATAATCTTTTAGAACAATCAGATTTGAAACTTATAAATATTACAATAATGAATGAGTTAAAAAAGAACAAAACCATGGCTATGTTAACCACTATACTTGTAGTCATAACAGCTATTATTCTCAGTTCAGTTGCTTCATCATTCTTTGCTCTAAAAATTACCAAGCCAATTAAAAACTTATGTAATACTATGAAAAAGGTTGAAAAAGGTAACTTTAATATTAAAATCCCAGAAACCCAAAGAGAAGATGAAATAGCTATATTAAATAAAAGTTTCAACTATATGACTCTGAAAATAAAAGAAATGATTCAGTTTCAGTACCAACTTGAAGTCAAAAACAGGGAAGCCCAGCTAATGGTTTTACAATCCCAGATAAATCCTCATTTCTTATATAATACATTACAGACAATCAGCGGAAAAGCAATTCTTAATAATGATTATGAAATAAGTACCATGTGTAAAGCATTAAGTGATATATTTAGATACAGCATCCAGAGCGAACCCAAAGAAACAACTATCAAAGATGAACTTTTTCACATAAGCAACTATCTTTATATTCAACAAATAAGATTTGATAACACTATAGAAATAAATATAGATATAGACGAAGAATTCAAAAGCTGTTTAGTACCCCGTTTTATATTACAACCTATTGTTGAAAATGCCATAGTACATGGAATAGAGAAACATCCAATAGATAAAGAAATCATCTCCATCAATATTGAACAACATAATAATACACTTTCAATAATAATTGAAGACAACGGTCCTGGTATAGAAGACACCAAATTATGTAGAATCAAAAGATCCATTGATAGAGAACCCATGGAAACCAGCTCAGGTCTTACTGGAAGATCAAGTATTGGGCTTAGAAATGTAAACACCAGACTTAAAATCTTTTATGGTAAACAATATGGCATAAATATACATAACAAAAATACAGGACTTAAGATTATTATGACTATGCCATACAATAAGGAGGTTACTCATGTATAGAATAATGCTGGTAGACGATGAAATATGGATTAGAAAGTCTTTGACAAAGATGATAAAAGATACTTTATTACCTCTAAACGTAGTATGCGAAGCTAAAAACGCAAAAGAAGCATTATCCCTTATAGACACTTATAATCCAGAAATAATCATTACTGACATGAAAATGCCTGAATCAGATGGCATCCTGTTAATGGATAAAATATATTCCAATTATAAATATATCAAAATAATAGTTGTAAGTGGTTATTCCGAATATGATTACATGAAAAAAGCAATATCAATCAATGCTGTTGATTACCTATTAAAACCTATAACCATTGAAGATCTAAGTTTTACATTAAAAAAAGTGATTTCACTGATTGAAGAAGAAAAACAAATAACAACCAATAAAGAACTTATTCAATCCAATAATAGAATAAATAGAGAAATGTTCTTTCAGAATCTAGTATCTTCTAGAATAGTAAATATAAAAGATATTGAATTAGAATCCAAAAGATTAGATATACCTATGACTTTTAATTCTTACAGCTTAATCCTATGCGCCTTCAAAAATCTATACAAAGCTGCTAAAGATAATTATTATGGAAATATAGAACTGCTAATACACGATGTTGAAATAATGTTACAAAAATACCTTAACAATAATGTCTCTGGATATGTATTTAAAACTGATGATAGAACGAGAATATGTATACTATTTCATTCATCCGATTATACTTCAATAAAAGATGCCTTAAATACATTTAGCTCATATATAAATAATAATATGGACATAAAGTTAATAGCTGGAATAAGTCTACCTTTTACCCAATTAACTAATCTCAATACTGCTTATAACCAAGCTACAGAAGCACTATATCATAATACAGTCAACTTACCAGTATTATATTGCTTATTCAACAATATAGACAAGACCAAAAAAGATATAAATATATGTAATGAAGAAATTAAAATATTGTCTAGAGCCATAATAAGTAAAAATATATCTGAGATTAAAAATAACTTCTCCAAAATCATTAATATGGTTTCAAGAAATAACAATATTACCCTACGGGATTTACACAAATTACACCTAAATCTAATTGTATCCATAAAAGAAGCTCTTATCAAGATACAAATACTAAGCCTAGACAAGATAACTCCATACCTTAATATAGAAAATACATATAAAATAATTAGTTTCACACAATTCCAAGAGTGCAATATAAATATTTGTAATAAGATTGTAGAAGCTATAACCAATGATAAATCCACAGATATAACAGAGATGAAGGAAAATATAGAAACCTATATAAATGAACATTACAACGAGGATATAAGTCTAGTGGATATAGCATTCCAATATCACTTTGAACCTACATATTTCAGCAAACTATTCAAATCCTCCATGAAAGTTGGCTTCACAGAATATTTAATATCCAAAAGAATTGAGAATGCTTGTAAATACTTAATATCCACTAATTTGAAAATAAACGATATATCCATTATGGTAGGCTATGAGAATCCTAGATATTTTAGTCAGATATTCAGGAAATTCACTGGGTATACCCCTAGCCAGTATAGAGTTAATGGCTCTAATCAGCAAACTTCATAATTATCATACATAATAAATATATTAAGCTTAAGCCTTATAATTACAAAGACTTAAGCTCTTAAAATAAACCCACCTAATTTAAATTTACTTTTTATTACCTAGAGTGCCCTAACACCCTCTTCACCCGTTCTAATCTTTATCACGTTCTCAACAGGATATAAAAATATCTTTCCGTCCCCGATCTGTCCTGTTTTCAAAACCTTTTTTGCCGTTGCAATAACCATATCAACAGGCACTTCACATACTACCATCTCCACCTTTACCTTTGGAAGAAGATTTATAGTAAGGGGTATACCTCTATATGTCTCGGTAATTCCCTTTTGCATACCACAGCCTAAAACTTGTGTTACAGTCATACCTGTAATACCAATATCATGAAGAGCTTCTTTTAATTCTTCAAACTTAGAACTTCTAGTTATAATATCGATCTTAGTCATCTTATCCATATATAATCCTCCCTTTTAATATAAACCTATAAATATTTATCTATATGATTATAAATTTATATAAGCTGAAATCCCATGTTCTATATTATCTAGACCATTGATTTCTGTTTGCTCCCTAACACGTAAACCAACAAAAAACCTAATAAACCAAAAAGTCACAAAAGCCAAAGTTATTGCAGTTATTCCGCATACCATTACCCCAATTAATTGAGAGCTAAGTACCTTAAGCCCTCCTCCATATAATAAACCTCCATTAGTTGAAAAAATACCTATAGCTAAAGTCCCAAATGTTCCACAGACCCCATGAACTGATATAGCTCCTACAGGATCATCAATTTTTAACTTTGAATCCACAAACTCCACAGATAAAATCATTATAATACCACTCAATAAACCTACTACTACAGCACCAACATAAGATATTTCATTAGCTCCTGCCGTTATACCAACCAATCCTGCCAAAGCACCATTCAGAGTAAGAGGCGCATCAGGATTCTTATACTTCAAACAACAAAATACCAAACTTGATAAAGTTGCCGCAGCTCCACTAAGTAAAGTAGTTACTGCACTATGTATCGTAACTGACGAGGTAATATCTAACGTACTCCCTGGATTAAATCCAAACCATCCAAACCAAAGAATCAAAACTCCCAATGCCCCTAGAGGTATGTTATGACCCGGTATAGCAACAGGCTTATTCTTTCTATACTTCCCTGTTCTAGGTCCAACCATATAGGCACCAATCAATGCACAAAAACCTCCTACCGCATGAACCGCTGTTCCACCTGCAAAATCTCTGAACCCAAATTGTTCAGCCAAAAATCCTCCTCCCCATATCCAATGACCTATCAATGGATATATAAAAGTAGTAGCCACCAAACAGAAAATTATATAAGAAGTAAATTTTGTTCTTTCTGCCATAGCTCCTGATACAATAGTTGCACATGTAGCTGCAAATATAGCTTGAAAGAAAAAGAATACATCAAAGGATATTCCATTTAATTCTTCAGGTTTTCCAATCAACATAAGCATATCCGTACCAATAACTCCCCCAAAATCTGTACCATACATAATTGAATAACCCACAAAAAAATAGCACATAACTCCTATTGAAACCGTTACAAAATTCTTCATAATAATATTTACTGCATTTTTTGATTGAGTGAATCCAACCTCTACCATTGCAAAACCTGCGTGCATCAAAAAAACAAAAACGCTGGCTATCAGTACCCACATCGAATTGATTATAAATGCTGTATTCATTTTACTCATCCATCCCTTCTAGTATATATTTAACAGCTTGTTCCTCCAAAAGATTTTCAAAATTAGCAAATTATACTTCTTTATAATTTAGGCTACGGTCGCTCCGATAGTATAGGAGAATATTCCGTCAGCCAATTAAACGTCCGTGTTAATTAAATAAGAATGTACATTGAGTCCATTCTTATTTCTGACAGTCCAGTAGGGCTGTCAGATTAAAGGCTGAGTTCGCCGTCCATGGCTCACTGCTCCATATTCCCCTATACTATCTACACTCGTTATTTCTATCATATCTACATTTGCCTTACACAGTATAACGATATGATTTATCTAACGTAATAAATTTAAACAAGAACGTAGTTCCTATAAAAAATAAATAAAAAAAGCCCATACGTCATTTTTGACGTATGGACTTCATTGTCCACTCATTTATCTAATATCTATTAGAGTTTCTATGTAGAATCCACCCTTGAATTCATGTTGAAAATTATACACTATACTTGAATTTCTGTCAATATTATTTTACAAATTTATTTTAATAACAATTCAATCAATTGAACTTGCTTCTACCTTTTCTTGCATATTTACGATATTCTATAGTATCATCCCCTATAAAATCCTATCTAAAAATTCTCTATCTCATATTTCTTTCTATTGAATACTAGGAACTGAATGGTATATATAGTTAGTTTTACGAAGACCGTTCCTTGGAGTAAGGCGAAGTAAAACTAACTATATATACCAACGCAGCCATCAATATACCCTCCCTCATAATAAATCCCCCCTATTACCAACTACCTTAACTCCAACATACTCCCCCATATTTATTAACTTTCCCCCTCTTTAAAAACATATATTTTGAAATTTCTGGACATATTACCTCTAATTATCTACCATCTTTCCAAAATGTTCCTCAATCTCTACTTGATTATTTCCCCAATAACGTATAAACTATATAGTTGGTGCATTAAATGATTCTTAAAAAACCTTAAATGAAATATCATTTAATTTATTATATATAGCTAGAAATATTTAACATACCAGAAGACATTAAAATTAGAAAGCAGGGTATAAATATGTCAGAACAAAAAATTATAAATATAGCAGTAATAGCCCACGTAGATGCAGGTAAATCAACTTTGGTAGATGCGTTCTTAACTCAAAGTGGTATCTTTCGTGAAAACCAAGAGATTGTTGACCAAGTAATGGATAGCAACGACCTTGAAAGAGAACGTGGAATAACAATATATTCCAAAAACTGTTCAATAAACTATAAAGACTATAAAATCAATATTGTAGATACACCAGGACACTCCGACTTCTCATCAGAAGTAGAAAGAATCATTAAAACAGTTGACACAGTAATACTATTAGTTGACTCAAGTGAAGGTCCTATGCCTCAAACTAGATTTGTTCTTCAAAAATCACTTGAACACAACTTAAACCCAATACTATTCATTAATAAAATTGATAAAAAAGATCAAAGAGCTGAAGAAGTTGTAGACATGACTTTTGACTTATTCGCAGAACTTGATGCTAACGACGAACAACTTGATTTTCCAATAATATACGGTACAGCAAGAGAAGGTATAGCTAAATATTCTATGGATGATGACTATACAGATCTTACTCCACTATTTGAAACGATTGTTAAACATACAAAACCTTATCCAGACAAAAACAATGAATCATTACAATTACAAATATCTGCTCTAGCATATGATGATTATATTGGTAGATTAGGTATTGGTAGAGTTTCAAGAGGTGTAATAAAAGAAGGTCAGCAGGTAGCTATATGTAAAAGAGATGGAACAACTGAAAAAGGTAAGATTTCCAAACTATTTACCTATGAAGGACTTAATCAAGTATCTAAGAAAGAATTAAAAAGTGGTGATATAGCTGTTATAGCAGGTATTTCTAATCTATCTATCGGTGAAACATTCTGTGATCCAGAAAATGTTGAACCTATGGAACTTATAAAAATAGAAGAACCTACATTGTCAATGAATTTCCTAGTTAACAATTCACCATTTGCAGGACAATCCGGTAAATATGTTACAACTAGACATATTAAAGACAGATTAGATAAAGAATTAGAAATTAACGTTGGTCTAAAAGTAGATGAATTAGGTGGTATTGATGGATATAAAGTATCTGGTAGAGGAGAACTTCATCTTTCTATTCTAATTGAAAATATGAGAAGAGAAGGTTACGAATTAAGTGTTTCAAAACCTGAAGTTCTTATGCATAGAGAAGAGGGTAAATTACTAGAACCAGTAGAAAGAGTTATAGTTAATATCCCAGATGAATATTCTGGAACAGCCATAAGCAAACTTAACCTTAGAAAAGGTAGAATGGAAACTATGCTTTCAGAAAATGGTTATACACGTATGGAATTTATTGTTCCAACAAGAGGATTACTTGGATTCAGGAGTGAACTAATCACTGATTCTAGAGGAGAAGCTACAATAATACGTTCATTTGAAGCATATGAACCTCACAAAGGTGAAATACCTTGTAGAAGTAATGGTGTATTGATTTCTGGAGAAAGAGGTGTAGCTATGCCTTATTCCCTTAATAACCTAACTCAAAGAGGAACAATGATTATACATGCAACTACAGAAGTATATGAAGGTATGATTATAGGTATTAACTCTAGAAAAGAAGATATGACAGTTAATCCATGTAAAAACAAAAAATTAACTAATACTCGTTCATCAGGTGCAGATGATGCAGTTAAATTATCACCACCAAAAATATTCAGCTTAGAAGAAGCATTAGAATTCATTGATAATGATGAGTTAGTAGAAATAACACCAGATAGTATTAGATTAAGAAAGAAATATCTAACAGAAAGCGAAAGAACTAAATTCATAAATAGAAATAAATAACTTACAAAAAATTACGTATACTAAAACTGATATAACATTGTAATACTAAAAGCTACTAATCTAATAGTAGCTTTTTTATTTTGGAGTTGTATATTATCAAAATGATTTTATGCTTCTTATAATAAAAAGTAATATATTTTTAATTAATACACAAACTTAAAATAGATACAAACTTTTATATATATCTAGAAGTTTTTTATGACATTTTTTTATTTTTTATTTTCAAGATTGACAAAATTACTAGAAAACACTTAAAAAAATGAAATCCTTTAAAAATCCTAACAAAAACTCAATAATTAATTATGCAAATCTTGGTTGACATTTGCAAAACGTAATATTATAATTAACATGGGGAAGATTTGAAAGTATTATAGGATAAAGAAATTAACTTCTTTATATAAAAATTTTAAATTAATATAAAGTATAACTTTTTACTATAATCACCGATAATAAATTAATCACTGTGTGATAAATTTATATATATACTATTACAAATTAATATACATGAAGGAGGAATACCTAATGGCAACAAAAAGAACTTATAGTTGGGATCAAATTAAAAAAGATAATCCTATCTTTTCACAAATTCGTACTACAATCGAGACACCTTTTTATGGAAACAACGTAGTTGACGTTAATTCTCTTAAGGAAGCTTACAAATTAGCGAAAAATTCTCCAGGAACAATTGTAACTGATATTCCTGTATACAAACCAGGAAAACTTGGTCTTGACGAAGATGCAAAAGTATTATTATTCAATGATGGTGCTGTAAAAGGACGTTGTGCAGCTGCAAGAAGAATCATTGGTGAACCAAATGTAGATCAAGAAGAATACGCTACAAAAATAAGAGAAGCAGTATACAATACTAGATACCGTAAAATGTACCATGCTCAAGCTTATGTTGGCTTAGATGCAGACTTTATGGTAAAGGCTCACTTATTAATTCCAGAAGGTTTCGAAAACATAATGTATTCTTGGTTACTAAATTTCCAATACTTAAATGAAGAGTACAATAATCTTTATGAAAAATCAAAAGTAATTGAAAATGAAGGAGATATCTATATTTTCTCTGATCCAGATTGGGCACATGAAGATCATCCACTTGGGCTTACTTTCTTTGATCCAACACATAACTGTGCTGCTTTACTTGGTATGAGATACTTCGGAGAACACAAAAAAGGTACTCTAACACTTGGATGGGGAACAGCTAACAGACATGGATACGCTGCTTGCCACGGTGGACAAAAACGTTATAACTTATCTAACGGAGATAAATTCGTTGCAGGTGTATTTGGATTATCAGGTTCAGGAAAATCTACTATTACACATGCAAAACATAATGACAAATATGATATCACAGTACTTCATGATGATGCATTCATTATTTCAACTGAAAACAGTTCATCAGTAGCACTTGAACCATCATATTTCGACAAGACTCAAGATTATCCAATGGATAACGACGACAACAAATTCTTAATCACTGTTCAAAACAATGGTGTAACAATTGATAATGATGGAAAGATCGTTCTTGTAACAGAAGATATAAGAAACGGAAACGGACGTGCTGTTAAATCAAAATTATGGTCACCTAACCGTGAAAATAAATTTGCTGAACCAGTTAATGCTATCTTCTGGTTAATGAAAGACCCTACACTTCCACCAATCATGAAATTAGACGGAGCTTCATTAGCTTCTGTAATGGGTGCAACATTAGCAACTAAGAGAACATCAGCTGAAAGATTAGCTGAAGGTGTAGACCCTAATGCGTTAGTAGTAGAACCATATGCTAACCCATTCAGAACTTATCCTCTTGCTGATGACTACAACAAATTCAAGCAATTATTCAGTGATAACGATGTAGATTGTTACATCTTGAATACTGGATTCTTCATGGGCAAAAAAGTTACACCTGCAATTACTTTAGGTTCATTAGAAGCTATTATTGAAGGTACTGCTAAATTTGTACCATGGGCTCCATTCAGTGACATTGAAATCATGGAAATTGAAGGATTTATTCCAGATATGAAAGATTCTGAATATGTTGACCAATTAAAAGCTAGAATGATTGACAGAGTTAACTTCGTTAAATCTACTGAAACTGATAAAGGCGGATTTAATAAGTTACCAGCTGAAGCTCTAGAAGCTTTACAAAAAATCGTTAACGAATTAAAATAATAACTATTAATAATAAAATGATTTTCACCGATCATAAAACAATGCAATTCACCAATAAAGGCTACCCTAACAGGTAGCCTTTTAAATTATTTACTATTCTTTTTAGTTTTTTTATATTTAACTTTCTTGGACTTCATTCTCTGGAAATAATCATTTATCCCACCTACACCCTTTAAGAAAACTTCCATTTCCTTTTCATCAAGTAGTGCTATAATATCTTCTATCATATTTTTGTGGAACAATGCATGGTGATTATATACTTTCAATCCCAAATCGGATAATGAGATAAGAACGACTCTTCTGTCCTTTGTACTTCTGTTTCTATTGACATAACCTTTTTTTACAAGATTATTGATTGCGATGGTTAATGTCCCTACAGTAATTTCTAAATCTTTGGCAACAGATGACATATTTCTACCATTTCCAAGTCCTATGGCTTCAATAATATGCATATCTGTAATGGAAATATTACTAAACTCATCAGTTATAAGTGCTTTCTCTTCAATTGTCATAATTTCATTAAACAAATTCACTAGCAAATCATTTAAAGTTTCATAAGTATTTTCCATATCTCACCTAACCTTGTACCATAATATAATCGAAGTATATAATAAATACCAAGTATTGTCAAACCTGTATTTAAAGAACTTCATTAAAAACTATTTTTTATCTTTTTTTTACATATAATAACTTTATATGTTTTACCTTTTTATTATACTGCCCTAAAATATACCATTTAACCCTAGTGGTTAAAGACTTTTATAACAAATAAAAATTAATGTTTAAAACTCAGTGGTATATATATTATTATTAATGTGATTATATTGGTAATAATTAACATTAAAAAAATATATTTTTTTTAAATCTTTTTTACTTACATCTACGTTTATTATAAGGGTGAGAAAAATGAATACTGATGAAATACTGATAAAAAAAATTATATCTGGTGATGAAGAAGCATTGAATCTACTAGTAAAAAAATATTATGAACTAGTTTATGGATTCGTATACAGAAAAATAGGCAATTACCATATGTCTTATGATATCACTCAGGAAATTTTTATAAAAATGATTAAATCCATAAAAAAATACAAACACAAAAATAATTTTATCAATTGGTTATTAAAAATAGCTGTTAATCATTGCAATGATTTCTATAGAAGCAATAAGAATAAGGAGCATGTACCTATAGATAATTTCTACAGCTTAGAATCGGATAGTAATCCCCACAAGGAATGGCTTCAAAAAATAGATGGTGAAGTCATAAGAAAACTCGTATTAACCTTACCTGACTACCAAAGAGATGTAATTATACTCCGCTTTTACAACCAATTGAAATTCAAGGAAATAGCAGATATTACTAAATGCAGTGAATCAACTGCTAAATCAAGATATCGGCAGGGACTTGCCAGATTAAAATTATTAATAAAGGAGGATAAACATTTTGAATGATAAATCTACTGATAAATTAGAAAATCTGATTCTAGAATCTATAGAAGAATCAGTAATCAATTACCCAGATGATATAAGGATAGATGACACAATAAATACTCTAAAACAATATATGCCAAATAAATTAGAGAAACAGAAAAATAAAGAAAAGATTCCTTTATTACAAAAGTTAAGAAAAGATATATCCCTAGTAAGTCCATTTTATTGGCTGCTAAGCTTTACCATTTATATTATAGGGATGTCATTGACATTGATATCTAAAACTCCTTATATAACCATTAGTTTTTTCTCACCCATACCATTTATCATTATGTTTTTTGAAGATATCAAAAGTAGAGAGAATAATGTATTGGAGATGGAACTTGCCTGTAAATATTCTCCACAAGTAATTATTCTAAATAAAATAATTACAATTATATTTTATAACCTTTTAGTTATGTCAAGCATTTCTTTAATTATATATAATGTAATACCGGATACAACATTTTTCAACCTATTGATAACATGGTTGACACCTATGTTGGTTGTAAGCAATATTACCCTATATATGATAAAAAAAATCAGAACCAGTTTTGCATTATCAGCTATCTTACTAATTTGGCTGGCATTCATCATGTGGATTATAAATACACCTACTGTAGTTGATAAACTCTATACATTAAATACTTTTATTTACATTGGGATCATTATAATAACTACAGTACTTCTTATAATACAGCTAAGAGACTATATAAAAGAGAATTCAGAGAGGAGTGTACTTTTTGGAGCTTAAAATCGAAGGTATAACTAAAGATTATAAAAACAATACAGCATTAGATAATTTCCATTGTCAGCTTAGGTCAGGTATATATGGATTAGTCGGTCCTAATGGTGCTGGAAAAACTACACTGCTAAGAATTCTAGCAACAATAATAAAACCTACTAAGGGACGAATACTGATTGATGGTCAGGACATCACACTCAACGAAGAAGATTATAGATCTATAATAGGATACCTTCCTCAAAAATTGGGTTTTTACAGAGATTATACCGTCACTAGATTTCTCACCTATATAAGTAATTTAAAAGGTGTTGATAAAAATCTATCAAGGGATAAAATCAATAATCTTCTAAGACTCTTGAACCTTAGTGAATACAAAGACAAAAAAATTAAAACTTTATCAGAAGGAATAAAACAGAGAATAGGTATTGCGCAAGCTTTACTGAACAACCCTAGAATACTTATATTTGATGAACCAACTTTGAATCTTGACCCAAAAGAAAGAATTAATTTCAAAAATCTAATATCCAGGCTCTCATCAGATAAGATAATTATTATATCAACACATATAATTTCTGATATTGAATGTTTATCAAAAGAAATAATATTAATAAAAAAAGGTGAAAAGATAATACAAGATACACCTATAGAAATACTAAAACCTATTGAAAATAAAGTATGGGAAGCAACCATTGATGAAAAATCTTTACTAGAGTTACAAAATAATTATCTAGTGACTGATATTAAGAATAATGGTACTGATATTAGGATACGGATTATATCAGACACAAAACCTGATGTAGACTTTTATTTAACAAATCCAGTACTAGATGATTTATATATGTATTATTTTGGAAAGGAGAATGATTAATTGTTTATACTAACTAAATATGAACTAGGCAAAATTTTTCAGAAAAAAATTATTTATGTGGCTTTATTTTTATTTCTTATCTTAAGCAGTATAAATATATATAACTCTTTTCAGATATATGATTATGATCTATATTTAATTCCAAAAGATTTACAGAAACCTATAACTGAAAATATATTTGAGAATAAAATCAAAAATATAAATGAAGGATATATATATGGAGAGTTAACTGATTCAGAGAAAAAATCGGTAAACCTGTACACTGCTATAAGTGATGCTAAAAATAATTATGATTCATTAATTATTGAGAAAAATTCTATATTGGAACAATTGAATACTATAACAAATAAATCTACATTCAATTACAGAAATACCAAGTTACAATATGAAATGTTCAACAAGATCCCTAGACCTTATATTTTTAATGAACAAGGCTGGTATGAGGTAGTAAATTATATTAATCAAAATGGAATGCTCTATGTGTGTATTTTAATAATTTTAGGGATCTCTACAGCTATTACCTCAGAATATAGCACTTACATGGACTCTATAATCAAAAGCAGTAAAAAGGGGAAAAAACAGTTTATAACCGCTAAAATATATGCTTCCATCATATATACAGTGATTATTTCACTTATATTTGCGGCATTCAACAGCATTCCATATTTAATGTCTCTAGATAACTATGGTTATAATGTACCAATACAAAATATATACGATTTTATACATTCACCTTATTTATTAACTATTGGTCAATATCTATTAGTTCAATTTTTAGTACATCTAGCAGGCGCAATAATATTTTCATTGATTGTATTACTTGTATCCGCATTATGTAGGTCAATGCTTACATCCATATTCTTATCAAGTTCCATATGGGCTTTACCATTAGTCATTGAACAGTATACATATGTAGAGGATAAAACTCCAGGTATAATTGACTTTTCTCTTACTAATATAATTAAAGCTGCACCTTTGTTCAGAACTTATAAGACCTATAATATTTTAGGTTATCCTGTTTTATATCCTTATTTGTTAATAGGTATTTATATTATACTTGTACCAGTAATTTTATACTTAGTTTATTATTTCTTTAAAAACAAACATGTACAGTGACTAGAAAAATAGGGGAGTATTTTTCATATAATGACTGATAATAATAAACTTATAATCCACTAGATTTTTTTGATGAAGGGAGAAATATCATGATAATAAATCCATATAAAAATGGTGTCGGTAAGATTAAATCTTACTTAGAAAAAAAATGTCCTAAGGCTTTGGAGAAACATATACTACCAAGAAGTGTATTTGTTTTTGATCGCCTCTTTACCCATAAAAGTAAAAAATTAGCAAGAAAATATCTTTCTATGAAGGAATTTCCTGTCTTTCAAACTATTGAGGTTGAAACAATCAATAGATGTAATGGCAGCTGTGCTTTTTGCCCTGTCAATAAGAACAATGACCCTAGACCATTTAAAATAATGGATGAATCACTTTTAACTTCTATTCTTACACAGTTACAGGAAATCAATTATTCTGGTAGTTTTGGATTATATTCTAATAACGAACCATTATTAGATAAACGGTTGATTGATTTATTAAAACGCTCAAGAGAAGCTTTACCTAATGCAGAGCTATTTCTATTCACTAATGGTTCATTACTGACTATCGAAAAATTTATAGAGATCAGGAAATATCTAGATAAATTGATAATAGATAATTACAATGACCAATTAGAAGCCAATGAGAAAGTTAAAATAATTGATGACTACAATGAGAAGAACCCATCTGACTGTAAAATCTTCATCTATCTTAGAAAAGAAAATGAAGTATTGACCAATAGAGGTGGACAAGCAAATAATCGTACAAGTAATAAGTTCAAGCTGAAATCATCCTGTATGTATCCTTTTGAACAAGTAGTTGTACGCCCTGATGGCAAATTAAGTCTATGTTGTAATGATGCAACTGGTAAAATTACTATGGGAGATCTAACAAAAGAAAGACTTATAGATATTTGGAGAGGTGAAAAATATCAAAACCTCAGAAAAATGATGTTAAAGGATAGAAGTCTTCATCAAATGTGTAAAAATTGTGATGTAGTAACACCAAAATTTGCTTCTGGCTCAACTTTCCATATAAAAAATATCTTTAAGATGCTGGCAAACAAAAATACCGCCCCTAAAAATAAACGCTTACACACATAACACAATCTCACTACTTATAACATAATATTTATTATAATTATTTATAAGGTGATTCAATGAAATATACTATTAAATCAGGTGATACATTAGCAAAGATAAGTTATCAATATAAAACTCCTTTAAAAAGTATTATTTATGCTAATAACATAACTAATCCCGATACTCTAAACGTTGGAGATATCATAATTATTCCAGATGAAAAGGATAATCCATTTTCCATTGAGATTGTATTAAAAAATAGAATACTAAAATTATTAAGTAATGATAAAGTTATCAAACACTATCCAGTAGCAATTGGTAAACCATCTACCCCAACTCCAAAAGGTTCTTGGACAATAATAAAAAAGGGATTATGGGGCGACCAATTCGGCGGCTATTTCATGCAACTAAGTGTTCCTTGGGGTATTTATGGAATTCATGGAACTAATAAACCCTGGTCTGTTGGTACAAGAGCTAGTAATGGTTGTATACGTATGTACTCTAATCAGGCAGCAGAACTTTATTCAATTATTCCTCTAAATACCCCTGTTTTAATATATTAAGATACAACTTAACTACCAAAAACACTATAAGTTATTATTACTGATGCAATTATACCAGCTAGACTAACCAGTAAAGCCCCTGTCAATGTATATCTAGTCTTCTTGATTTTAACTGTCATAAAATATATTGATAAAGTATAAAAAACAGTTTCTGTACAACCCATCATAACAGATGTCATTCTACCAATAAGAGAATCAGGACCATATGTCTTGAATAGGTCAAGAATTAAACCTGTAGTAGCTGAAGATGATACTGTTCGCATCAATGCTATTGGTACCAATTCAGAAGGAAAATGTACCTTACTTGTTATTGGAGTCAAAACACTGGTAAGCACATCCAGAAACCCTGATGCTCTAAGTATACCTACAGCCACCATAAGTCCAATCAATGTAGGCATAATTTGCAGAACAATCTTAAAACCTTCCTTGGCTCCAATTATAAACGTATCATATACTTTGACATTATTCAATAACCCATAACCTATAATAAGAACAAATACAAGTGGAATCATAAAATCCGAGATCATAAGGACAAATTTCATTTTCTACTCACCTTCATCATTATTTTTGCAAATATAACTCCTACCAATGTAGATACAATGGTTGCTAATATGGAAGGTCCAATGATTTCTGCTGGATTCTCTGAACCATATTGGGCACGATAAGCCAATATGTTAACTGATATCAATTGAACAGAAGATATATTTATAATTAAAAATGTACACATTGCTGTACTAGCTGTACTCTTATCCTTATTTAACTTCTGCAATTCTTCCATCGCTTTCAAGCCTGGAGGTGTAGCTCCCCAACCTAGTCCAAGCATATTAGCTATAATATTAGTAGCTATATATCTCTGTGCTGGATGATTATCAGGTACCTTTGGAAATAGAAATCTGAGTATAGGTCTCATCTTTTTTGTTAAGCCTTTTATTAGTCCCGCCTTTTCGGCAATTTTCATAAGTCCAGTCCACATAGCTACTACTCCAACCAACATAATACATAAGCTAACAGCTTCTTTTGATGATTCTATAGCTGCTTCTGTTACTTCACCCATTTTCCCATTGAATGCACCGAATATTACTCCTATCAATATCATAAATGCCCATAAATAATTAAGCATACCTTACTCCATATACAATCTTTTACCTATTTATATGCAATAAAAGTATGCTTTATTTCAATATACACCTAAATTAATTTCTTATTATTTTATAGTTTTTTGTACAGATATATAAAGAATAAGATTAACATAACTACCGAGGCGATTAACAAATTAATCTTAATGCCAAAATCATTATTTAACATGCTAAATAGATATAAACCCCCTGTATATCTACCAAATGTAAACATATCAAGCATATAATAGACAAAAGGTATAATATACCCTACTGATCTCTGACCTGTAAGATAAGCTGAAGTCATACCTATAACCCCTAGATAAAGTGCCGTTATAAAACTGCCATTGACACAACAATTAATATCAACCTTAGCACCAAAAGCTATCTCAATGCCAAATACAATCAGTATAACCAAATACATACTAATCATATAGGAAATAACCCGTGATATAACAATTATACAATGTGGTACTTTTCTTATATAGGTTAATTCATACACTCTAATCTCTTTTTCAAATCCAGCCAAATGAGTGAATAATAATACTCCTAATGGTGTCAATAAATATTCTCCAAGATGAATTGATGAGAAATTAAGAGTTTGTGACACATTTAATGCAAAGATAATTATGATAGTATATGAAACACAGAATAATAATATCCCTTTGGGAAGAGTCTTTAAATTAAAGCTTAATATCCCTGCTGTATGTTTAATTTTTCCCACAGATATTACCTCTTTTCTTCTCAAATAGCCATATGGCTCCAACCAACAATACTATAGAAATAAATGTTATAACTATTCTATTAAAGATGATATCATTAGCCACCTTTTGATATTCAGATAATGTAGATACAGAATTATATCGAATCATATATTTACTAACATTATATTGGCTGCTGCTAAATGGTACACTGTAATTCCAATAAATAAATTGAACTATTATAGGTAATATACCATTTCCAAAAGCAACCTGTAATATATATGCCAATGAGGTTACAATCATTATTGTTGGCAAAATCCAGGTTATTGATATCTTAATGAAAGCAAAATAATCAATCTTATCATAATGATTTGCGAAATCTATAGTTGAATAACCTGCTAATATCAATACCACAATCATCATCAATAAAACATTTCCTATATATTTACTTACAACATATTTGATTGAAGATATTTTTTTTGTATAAATAATCTCATAAGCTTTATATTTTCTATCTCTAATCAAGGAGAAAGCTGCTATAAAAACAGAAAAGAATCCTACAGCAATTCCTATGTAATCAGCAAATAACCTTGCATAAGAACCTGTAACTTTTTCTGATTTCCTTATCTCTTCTTTCCTCTTAAGAGTTTCTTCATATAATACTTTCTTTGCTGCTAGATTTTTGATCTTATCATCTTCATACATGTTTATATGTCCAAGCTCATTATGAACCTGTTGTAATATATTGTGATATTCTTGCTCTGATATATCTTCCTCTTCTATTTGTTTTTTTATTATTGATACTAACTCTAACTGTTCATCATTCAATTCTTCTATCTCAACTACAGACAGTTCTGATAAAACCACAAAGCTTTTATTTTTCGTATCATTCTCTAATAGGTTATGTAACCTATCCAATCTTTGATTAAAACCTATATTAGACTCATCTTCTAGATTGCTTTTATAATAGACACTACCTTCTACTAATAAATCTCCTGGAGAATTAGAATATACTTCTTCCATATTGATATCTCCAACAAATTGTGTTATGTAAAATAAAACTACGAAAACACAGAAAATACCAAAGGTAATACTTTTCAATTGATATTTAATTTCTTTATTAACCAATTTCCAGAACATTTTCATCTACCTCCTGCATCAAACTCATGTAAGCATCTTCTAAAGTAGGATTAACAGGTTCAGCACCTTTTGGTTTAATCTCGGAGATAATTTTCAGGCTCGCCCTATCTTCTTCTAATACAGTTGAAACAACTAAATAATCCTTTTTTATATCATCTAACTTATCAATATCAATAGGAAGTTTCCAAACCTTATTTTTACCAATCTTGATGAAATCACTAACTTTCCCACTATATTTGATATTACCTTCTTTTATTACTGTTAGACTTCTACAGCTTAAAGCTATATCTTCAACGATATGGGTAGATAATATAATAACTTTATCTTTACTAAAATCCGATAATAAATTACGGAATCTTATTCTTTCTTCTGGATCAAGTCCTGCTGTTGGTTCATCTACAATCAATACTTTTGGGGCATTTATAAGAGCTATTGCAATACCAAGTCTTCTCTTCATACCTCCGGATAATGCTTTTACCTTAAGTTTTTTACAAGTTTCAAGATGTACTTCTTCTAACAAACATAATATCTTTGATTTAGTAGGTTTTATATCTGATAACAAATAAAAATATTCTAAGGTTTCATATACTGACATATTAGGATATAAAGAAAATTCTTGTGGTAAATATCCTATTATTTTTCTTACTTCTTTTTTATTCTCAACTTTTATACCATCATAAGTAATTTCTCCTGAAGTCTTTGGTAATAAAGTTGTTAGAATCCTCATAAACGTTGTTTTTCCTGCTCCATTAGGTCCAAGTAGACCATGCATGCCGTTTTCTAATTCCAGGTTAATATTATTGAGTACTTGTTTATCACTATAACTCTTATTCAACTCTCTGATACATATTTTCATCTATAATCCTCCTGTATATTTTTCTTTCGATAATATTTTCATAATATAAGGCTACAATGAATAGTACTGCTCCCCCTGATAAAATAACAGTTAAATCAAATTCAAATAAAATTATGAAAACCATAATAATCAATGAAAAACACCCAAACAGCTTAAGTTTTACTTTTCTTTCTCTCTGTTTTATTAACTTGGAAGCTAACTCTGCTTTATCTTTTTGAATCCTTTCATATTCCATCCATCTTACTTTTTTCCAAACCTGATCCATATAATCCTTATGATTATTTTCCATATAATCAACTCCTATATATTTCTCATTCCTTAAATTAATATCAATCAATTGATACTATTAATTTAGTTTTTAGTTTTTTACGTGCACGGTATATTATTGCTTTTATCTGCTTTTCGGTCTTCCCTAGAACTAATGCAATCTCTTTGTAATTAAGATTTTCATATACATATAAATATATTGCATATCGTTGTATGGGTTTAAGCCTGTTTATAGTCTCATTTATAAGCTCATTTCTTTCTTGTTTGAGTATTATATTTTCTGGGGATGAACAATTTATTATTTCAAATTCCAGGGACATCTCTCTTTTACTTTTTCTAATATAATCTATGGCTTTATTCTTTATAATTGAGAAAAAGTAAGATTTTATAGATTTATTCTTATCAATTCTATCTCTATATACATATAATTTTGCAAAACTATCTTGTACTATATCTTGTGCCAAATAATTATCATGCACTATGTTCATTGCGAAATTTTCAGCTGATAATCTATAGTTATGTACAAAACTCTCGAACTCATTATTATCACCTTGCTTTAGTAATTCAACATTAATTTCCAAGTTATTTGCCTCCAAGATATATTTATAATAATTATTATAATTCCTATGTTAAACATACTCTATAATTAATACGAATAAAGCTATAAAAAGTTACGTTAATTTTAATAAAATATTTAATTATACTTTTTTCCATATAAAAATAGAGTTATCCAATAATACATAGTCTAACATTAAGAAAGCTAATACCCTTTTTTCATTAATGTACAACATATATTGGATAACTCTATATTAAAATTAGTTGACTTTATCTTCTCCAAATATTTTCTTTCTCAATTTTCTACCTGTAGGTGTAGTTGCTATACCACCTTCTGCTGTTTCTCTAAGATTCACCGGCAACATTTTACCTACTTTTCCCATAGCTACGACTACCTCGTCAAATGGTATAATACTTTTGATACCAGCCAAGGTCATTTCTGCCGAAATCATAGCGTTGGAAGTACCTATAGCATTTCTTTTTGCACATGGAGCTTCTACAAGACCTGCTACAGGGTCACAAATCAGCCCCATCAGGTTTTTCAGTGCAATGGCTGATGCATTCAAGGCCTGTTCCGGTGTTCCTCCTAGCATTTCTACAATTGCTGCTGCTGCCATCGCTGATGCAGACCCTACCTCAGCTTGACATCCCCCTTCTGCTCCTGATAGAGAAGCATTCTTGCCAATGATAATACCTACCGCACTAGAAGTTAATAATCCCTTTACAACAGTTTCTTCATCCAGATCAAATTTTTCTTTGACTGCTAAAAGTACCGCTGGTAATACTCCACATGAACCTGCTGTAGGACAAGCTACGATTCTACCCATAGAAACATTTACTTCCATTACACTAAGAGCATAACTAATAGCTTTGGACATTGTTTTTCCACATATGGATTTATTGTTCTCATAGAATCTTTTTAATTTTTTTGCTTCCCCACCGATCATAAAACCTTTGATATTCTTTTCTTTTTCATCAAGACCCTTTTCAATTGAATTTTTCATTATATCTAGATTATTTTTCATTACATTATATATTTCTTCTTTAGTTAGAGAGCTATTGATGCTTTCATTTAAGATCGCTACATCATATATCGCCAAATTTTTTTCTTTACATATTGCTAATAGCTCTTTCCCATTTTTATAATTCATTACCTCACCCTTTTCAAGTCATTGATATTATAGTATTAATTTATCTATTTTCGTTACATCATCTACATATTCCATTTTTTTAATATCCTCTAGTACACACATTTCAATCTCTTCATCAGATTCTAAAATAAGTCTGGCATAATCTCCTCTGGCATCTCTGTATAACTTCATGAATGCAATATTAACCTTATCTTTTGCTAAGATTGAAGTAATAGCTGCCATTACTCCAGGCCTATCTAGGTGTTTTGTAATCAATGTAGTATATTCTCCATTGAAATCAACATCAAAATCATTTATTTTTATAATGGAAACTTTACCCCCGCCAATTGACGAACCCATTACCATCATTTCATGACCGTCTTCTGAAAACATATTAATCCTTACTGTGTTAGGGTGGACATCTCCCAAATCTTTTGAATTGAATTTATACTTTATTCCTTTTTTCTCAGCTATCTCATATGCATTTCTAAGTCTCTCATCATCTGGAAGAAAACCCATTACTCCTGATAATAATGCTTTATCAGTACCATGCCCTAAATAAGTTTTTGCAAATGATCCATGAAGATAGAATCTTACTTCACTTACTTCCTTACCAAAGATCTCTCTAGCAATATAACCAATTTTGGCTGCTCCAGCAGTATGTGAGCTGGAAGGTCCAATCATTACTGGTCCAATAATATCAAAAATACTATATTCCATTTTACGTTCTCCTTTGATAGATTCTAGATAATTATTACTTCTTTAACTATACCTTCTTTATTCCTATATTTCAACATTATATATACTATTATTTGCGTTAAAGATGATAATTAATACTCACTTTGTAATATTCGCCAAAAAAAGATTATATTTACAAGATTATCCATTTTATTGACACTTATTACCTTTTGTGTTATCCTTATATAGGATAAACATAACGGTTTGAGGGGGAAATATTATGAAGTCAACAGGAATTGTTAGAAAACTTGATGAATTAGGTAGAATAACTTTACCAATTGAAATACGTAGGAATTTTGATATTAAAGAAAAAGATGCTCTAGAAATTTATGTCGATAATGAACAAATCATACTTAAGAAATATCAGCCTGCTGATATATTCACTGGCAATATGGATGATTTAATTGACTATTATGGGAAAAAAGTATCTAGACAATCAATTATTGAAATGGCCAAAATTGCTGGACTTAATGTAGACTAAATTAAATATACTTGAATATAAAACTAACCCTCTAATCATAGAGGGTTTCTTATTTATATTGATACTATTAGTATTACGAATATCTTCAATCTTGATTATCTAATTTTACCAAATAGTTATATATATCTCTTTTTGACGTACCCCTATCTTTGGCTACTTGTTTCATGGCATTTTTTTTATCTAATCCTTCTTCAATATATTTATTATAATGATCTTCTATAGAAATATTTTCCCATCTCTGGATTTCTTCATTTCTCAAATCTTCCAATGGTCTACCTTCAATAATGAGTACAAATTCACCTCTTGGCGATTCAGAACCATACTTATTTACTGCTTCCTCCAAAGTGATAGTATCTACTTCTTCAAATTTTTTAGTCAACTCTCTAGTAATTGCAATATTCCTATTACCTAATGCTTCCAATAATTGTTTAAGGGTTTGTTTTAATCTATGAGGTGCTTCATATAATATAATGGTTCTATGTTCAACCTTTAGTTTCTGTAATATGCTATTTCTCTCTTTTTTATCATGAGGTAGGAATCCTTCAAAAACAAATCTCCTAGTGTTGAGCCCAGATAGTATAAGTCCTGTTATCAACGCCACTGCACCAGGAACAGATGTAACTTCTATATCTTCCATTCTACATAGTCTGACTAAGTCTTCCCCAGGATCTGATATTCCAGGTGTTCCTGCATCTGTTACTAAAGCTATAGTTAAACCCTCTTGTAATTTTTTAATAAGATACGGACCCTTTTCAATTTTGTTATGCTCATGATAACTGGTTAAGGATGTATTTATATTAAAATGATTCAACAGCTTTTTTGTATGTCGTGTATCTTCTGCAGCTATAATATCAACTTCACTTAATACTCTTATAGCTCTATATGTTATGTCCTCCAGATTACCAATAGGTGTCGCTACTAGATATAATTTCCCTGACATATTCTCATTCCCATCTCTTATTGATTATATCCATATATATCATATATTTCATCTGTATATTTCCCAACTGATTCATATACAATTAGTGGTGGCTCTACTTTCAATAAAGGTTTACCATGTCGCACTGATTCTATTAGTACCATATTGGGTTCTTTGTCTATATAAGGATGAACTAATCTTATTCTCTTAGGTTCTAGTTTATATTTTTTTAGTGTTACAATTATCTCTGGTAATCTGCTTGGTCTATGTACCATATAGAATCTTCCTCCTACCTTTAATAAAGAAGCGGTATTTTTTATAACATCATCTAATGTACATAGTATCTCATGCCTGGCTATAGATTTTGGTTGTAGATCATTTTTTATACCATTTTTATTATTCATGTAAGGTGGATTAGAAGTTATCACATCAAAACTAGATAAAGGAAACAGCTTCACTGCTTCCTTTATATCACCTTTTACTATGGATATTTTATCTTCCAAACAGTTAAGTTTAACACTTCTATCTGCCATTTCTACACTTTCTTCTTGAATCTCCAGCCCAGTAAAATGATTACCTTTTGTTTTTGCTTCCAATAGTATTGGAATAATTCCTGTACCTGTACCCAAGTCAAGAACTGTTTCTTTTTCTTTAACAACTGCAAAACCAGTCAATAGTACAGCATCTATTCCAAAACAGAACTTACCAGTATTTTGTATTATTCTATATCCATTTCTATGAAGTTCATCTATTCTTTCGCCTTTTTTAAGTTCCATTTATATCTACTCTCTCTTCATTTTACCTTCTTTACGTTCTAGATTCTGTAATTCCTTTAATTCTTTTTCTTCTTCCTTTGAAATAGCTTCATTATTACCATTAGTACATTTTTTACAAGGTTTACCAACTTTAAACTTTAATTCACTTGCCTTGTATTGTAATATTTCTGGATCTCCATCATCTTTTCTAACAACCAATCTTACTAGCTGTCTAAGAACATTTACACTTAGTACTTCTCCTTTTTGTCCTTCTGGTGTGATTACCTTGTCTCCCACGTTTGGTAAGTGTTTATTAAGATATTCATAGGTTGATTCTTCGTATTTAAGGCAGCACATCAACCTTCCACAAACTCCAGATATCTTAGTTGGATTAAGAGATAAATTCTGTTCTTTAGCCATTTTTATTGATACTGGCTGAAACTCACATAGATGTGTATGGCAGCAAAGAGGTCTTCCACAGATACCGATACTACCTATCATCTTTGTCTCATCTCTAACACCGATTTGTCTTAATTCTATTCTTGTTTTAAATATTGCAGCCAAGTCTTTAACTAATTCTCTGAAATCAATTCTTCCATCAGCTGTAAAATAGAATAATACTTTGTTATTATCAAAAGTATACTCTACATCAATAAGTTTCATTCCTAAACCATGCTTGCTGATTTTCTTGACACAAATATCAAAAGCTTCTTTTTCTTTTGACCTGTTCTTTTCTTCTTTTTTATCGTCCTCTGGTGTTGTAATCCTTATAACGCTCTTTAGTGGCTGTATTATCTCATCATCAGTCACTTCCTTGATTCCTATTACAACATGTCCATATTCTATACCTCTAACTGTCTCTACAATGACATTTTGTCCTTTTTTTATATCTAAGTTATTAGGATCAAAATAATATATCTTACCTGCCTTCCTGAACCTGACACCGATTACTTTTATCATATTAATTCTCCTTTGTTTGTAATATCATCATCTCTATAACTAATCTGAAATTTGCATTTTGTTTCAATAAATTTTTAGCTTTATTAATATTCTCAATCATTATACTTATTCTATTATACGATAAAACCTGTGCTTGTTTCAACAGAGTTCTATATTTATCTCTATTAATTATATACATCTCATCATTTATCTTTTTTACAATGAGCAAATCTCTAAACCAAGTCATAAGTAAATCTAAAAAATCTTGTATATCATCTTTATAATCCTCGAATTTCTGACTTACCTCTAATAGTTGGTAATCATCACCATTAATTATAATATCTACAATCTTTATCATACTTTCTCTCATATCAAAAAATTCTGTAGATGATGCCAATTCCTTTGCTTTACCTATTATCCCCTGAGCAAAAGAAGTTATTAACTCACTTCTATAATCTGATATTTGAAGTTTTTCTATCACATAATTCATAACTTTATCAGGCATTATGGGTTTTAATTTTAAAACTACACATCTTGATAATATAGTAATTAAAAATTTGTTTATATTATTAGATAGTAGAAGTATCATCACATATGATGGAGGCTCTTCAATTGTCTTGAGTAAAGCATTCTGTGCCTGTTCTGTCATGGTATCTGCATTATCCACAATATAGATTTTATAGGGATGCTGATAAGGCTTAATATTTATATCCTGATTAATCTGTTCTCTTATATCATCAACACCAATACCTGTTTTTTTGGTCTGTTCTACATATATTACATCTGGATTGTTCAATGAATCAAAAGTCCGACAAGATATACATTCATCACATGGTGAAATTCCTTTTTTCTGGCACTGAAGTGTTTTAGCAAAAGTATTAGCAATAAGTTTCTTGCCAATTCCCTTTTCACCATCAATTATATATGCATGGGATATTTTATTAGTCTTGATAGCACTTTGTAAGTGGTTTATTATTTCATTATGCCCAACTATTTCATCAAAAGTATACATTTATATTCCCTTCCTGATAAACTATCTTAAATTCATCTCTAAACATTATTATACACTGTTTTAGAGCATAATTTATAGGATTTTTTATAATTATTCTATATTTTATGGGTTTATCTATTATTATTAACATAATCTCATGTATTTAAAAAGTTCTCCCCAATATGATAAATTAAAAAAGCTGTCTCAATACACATTTTATGTTAATAGACCTTAAGAATAACCAACAAAAATGTTTATGAGACAACTCTTTTATTTTTATAGGATAAAACCCCAAATTAGTTTATGGATAAAAATATATTTATCATGTCATTATATCTAATAATAGTCCCCTTATCTCATCTACATGTCCTAATATATTAAGATTATTTTTTTCTTCCTGAATTAATTCTTTTGCTAGATCATCTAGATTTCTATCCACTAATTTGACTATACCGTATACTCTATGCCTTCCACGTCTGTCTAAAAAATTTTCTCTTGAAAATTTGTGAGAGTGGGTTACTACTTCATTAACGAAGTCTTTGATTAATTCTCTATATTTTTTCATATCTTTTACATCCATATGCTTAGCAATTTTCTTACCTTGCTCTGTTATATCGTTAATCATCATATTCAATTTATCTTGAAGTGATGATTCATCTATTTTGCTAAGTAATGTAAATTTGAATTCTTTATTGTTATTATTATCAATCCTATTAATATTATCATTCATATCTGGCATTTTCACGGTATTTACTTTTAAATCCATAACAATATCCCCCATCTAGAAATTATTTATCTTTTGTATCAGTTATTCATAAACTTTTATAATTTGTAATATTGGTCTACATCAATGACAAATACTGTTGCTCCTCCAACTGTTACTTCAATTGGATATGGTAAATATCCATCTGGCATACCAGCTACTGGTGGATTCAGTAGTGACATTTGTTTATTGGTTTTACACTCTTTTTTTATAATCTCTATTACTTCGTCAACTTTTTCTTTTGGCACACCTATAAGTATTGTAGTATTGCCAGTTTTTAAGAAACCGCCTGTACTAGCTAATTTAGTAGCCATAAATCCTGCTTTGTTAAGTCCTTCAGTTAATCTGTGAGAGTCTTCATCATGAATTACTGCTATGATTAATTTCATAGTATCACTCCTAAAAATTTAATTTTTATAAGATAAAATGAATAAACAATCTATAGGCTATTAATTTATTATATTATATGATTAATATCGGATAAATATAGATTTTTGTTTAGAATATGAAGATATTATAATAACTCTTTTATAATCAATTAATATTTTTTAGATATTTATTTATTATAATTATACCTATTATTGATAATGTGTTCAATAGTATTTATTATTTCCCTATGGATATTTTCTACAGATTCTGATGCATCAATTATTTTAATTCTATGAGAATGAAGTTCAGCTAATTTTCTATAGCCTTCACAAGTTTTTTTATGAAAATCTAATTTCTGCAATTCTAATCTGTCTAGCTCTCTTTGATCCTTTTTACGCTTTAATCCTTCTTCAGCATCAATGTCCAATAGAATAGTTATATCTGGTTCTAACCCGCCTGTTGCGTATTTATTAATCTGTTCTACGTTATCTATACCTAAACCTCTAGCATGTCCTTGATACACTACTGATGAATCTACAAATCGATCACATATAACTATTTTGCCCTCATCCAATAATGGTTTTATATATTGCTCTACGTGCTGTGCTCTTGAAGCAGCATATAAAAGTGCTTCTGTCATATCTGACATCTCCATAAAATCTTTGTTCAATATTATATCTCTTATGGATTCACTTATAACTGTACCACCTGGTTCTCTTGTAAATACAAATTCATAATTATGATTTTCCAGATAACTTTTTAACTTCTCTATCTGAGTTGATTTACCTGAGCCATCTGCTCCTTCTATACTAATAAATAGTCCTTTCATTTTACACCTCTTCAATTATATTAATTGTTCTATATTCCTTATTACATATCCCCATTATTTCTATACCCAATTCCAGATATTCGTTGATTAGATTGATATTTTCTTCTGTGATTATTTCTCCTGGAACAATTAAAGGTATTCCTGGTGGAAAAGGTATAATAAAATCTCCTGATATCTTATCAACAGCATCTTCTAATTTTATTTCAACCTTATTTTTATTAAAGGCATCCTTTGGGTTATAATGTATTCGGGCATTATTTATTATATCATATTTATTGCCCTTTATTTGTTTTTTTCTTAACTTACTATCTATTTCTATGAGGGATTTAACTAATTTTTTAAACCCATATTTACTATCGCATATTGAAGTCATTGCAATAATATGATTAATACCACTTAACTCTACTTGTATATTATATTTGTCACGAAGTATTTCATCAAGTTGTGCCCCTGTAATATCAGCACTTGTACAATCTATAACTATTTTAGAGTAATCCATGGCTGCTATTTCCTTGCTGCCAATTATTTCATTATCTATAAGCTGTAAATTCTTTAACTGAGCCTTTAATCTATGTCTGCAATTTTTTAATTGTTTAACATATGCATTGAATAATTTATTACCTCTTGTGTCAATTATATTTCTGCAGCTATCTAGACTATTCATTAGTACATATGAGGGGCTGCTGGTTTGAAAGATAGATAGAGCATTTTGTAATCTATTAGTATCTATCCTATCATTTTTGATATGCAACATAGCGGTTTGAGTAATTGATGGTAGGGTTTTATGGGCACTCTGAATAACTATATCTGCACCTTGTTGTAATGAAGTTTCTGGAAAATAATTGTGGAATCTAAAATGTGAACCATGGGCTTCATCAACCATTAATATCTTATTATATTTATGGGTTATTTTTGATATTGCGGCTATATTGGATACATAACCTTCATAAGTAGGACTTGTAATAATTATCATCTTAATATGAGAGTTATTCTTGATTTTTTCTTCAATCTCTGTTGGATTAATTCCACCAATAAGACCGTTTTCTAGTACTTTGGGGTAAATATATATGGGTACCAAATTATTTATTAATATAGCATTATAAACGGATTTATGACTATTCCTTGCAATCAATACTTGGTCTTTTTCTTTACATATTGAAGTTATGGCAGAAATAATACCTCCAGTACTACCATTTACTAAGAAATAAGTTTTATCTGCACCAAAAGTCTTTGCTGCTTTTACTTGGGCTTCATATATTATACCAGAAGGATCATGCAAATTATCTGTTCCTCTTACTTCTGTAACATCTATCTTAGCTATATTTTTTAGCTTAAATTTTCTACCTAATTTATGTCCTGGCATATGAAAAGGATAAATTTTCTTCTTATATTCCATAAGGTGATTATAGAGTGTTTTTTCTTTCATTCAAATTCTCCTATCCATTCAGTAAAGGATTTTTATACTTATTTATCTTATCAACAGAAACAATCGGATTCATATAAGATTGTTAACAGTTTTATGTTTTTCATATAGAATCTGTTGATAACATTTATTTTATTTTATAGTAATTATTCTTATATTATATTAGACTATTTCATTATACTAAAAAATCGTCTATAAATATAGACGATTTCTTAAGTGAGCCACCCGGGACTCGAACCCGGGACACCTGGATTAAAAGTCCAGTGCTCTAGCCGACTGAGCTAGTGGCCCAAATTTTATAAAGTTTTTATGGTGCCCAGAGGCGGAATCGAACCACCGACACGAGGATTTTCAGTCCTCTGCTCTACCGACTGAGCTATCTGGGCATATTGGTTGCGGAGAAAGGATTTGAACCTCTGACCTTCGGGTTATGAGCCCGACGAGCTACCAGACTGCTCCACTCCGCGTTAACATTAACAGTACTTATATTACTATTAATTAGTGGAGGGAGAAGGATTCGAACCTTCGAAGGCGGAGCCAACAGATTTACAGTCTGCCCCCTTTGGCCACTCGGGAACCCCTCCATTGCAAGCCGACGATCGGACTTGAACCGATAACCTGCTGATTACAAGTCAGCTGCTCTGCCAATTGAGCCACGTCGGCGCATATTTATTTTCATCCACTTTATAATATTTTTTGTTATTCTTATAAAAATTATTCTATTATAATCTTTATAATATGTAAATACTAATGGATTATTTGCTTTATGCACGTTACCGTGCTATATAAAATTCCTAACTTATTGTAAAGGAATTTGATTTAGTGGGCGCAACAGGGCTCGAACCTGTGACCCCCTGCTTGTAAGGCAGGTGCTCTCCCAGCTGAGCTATGCGCCCTGGGAATAAATATTATATAAATCTATTAGTTTTACAACTAACGACCCAGAAGGGACTCGAACCCTCGACCTCCGGCGTGACAGGCCGGCGTTCTAAACCAACTGAACCACTGGGCCACATTTATAAACATTCAAAACAACACATTGTCATCAACAAATCATCTTTATCAACCTTTGCAAAGCTACATAACTTATATATCTTAACTCTTAGCTTAACTACCATACACTCAAATCTCTTTGATGTACTTAGGTCAAGCCCTCGACCTATTAGTATCGGTCAGCTGAACATGTTACCATGCTTACACCTCCGACCTATCAACCTTGTAGTCTTCAAGGGGTCTTACTACCTTTCGGTATGGGATATCTTATCTTGAGGGGGGCTTCACGCTTAGATGCCTTCAGCGTTTATCCCTTCCAAACTTGGCTACTCTGCTATGCACTTGGTAATACAACAGATACACCAGCGGTTCGTCCATCCCGGTCCTCTCGTACTAAGGACAGCTCCTCTCAAATATCCTGCGCCCACGACGGATAGGGACCGAACTGTCTCACGACGTTCTGAACCCAGCTCGCGTACCGCTTTAATGGGCGAACAGCCCAACCCTTGGGACCTACTTCAGCCCCAGGATGCGATGAGCCGACATCGAGGTGCCAAACCACTCCGTCGATGTGAACTCTTGGGAGTGATAAGCCTGTTATCCCCGGGGTAGCTTTTATCCGTTGAGCGATGGCAATCCCACTTTCATACCACCGGATCACTAAGTCCTACTTTCGTACCTGCTCCACCCGTCGGTGTCACAGTCAAGCCATCTTCTGCCTTTGCACTCTTCGAATGGTTTCCAACCATTCTGAGATGACCTTTGAGCGCCTCCGATACCTTTTCGGAGGCGACCGCCCCAGTCAAACTCCCCACCTGACATTGTCCCTACACCAGTTTATGGTGCCAGGTTAGAAATCCAGTACTACAAGGGAGGTATCCCAACATCGACTCCACAAAGACTGGCGTCCTTGCTTCAAAGTCTCCCTCCTATCCTGTACATGTAATACCGAATCCCAGTATCAAGCTGGAGTAAAGCTCCACGGGGTCTTTCCGTCCTGTCGCGGGTAACCAGCATCTTCACTGGTACTACAATTTCACCGGGCGCGTTGTCGAGACAGTGCCCAAATCGTTACGCCTTTCGTGCGGGTCGGAACTTACCCGACAAGGAATTTCGCTACCTTAGGACCGTTATAGTTACGGCCGCCGTTTACTGGGGCTTAAATTCAGAGCTTCGCTTGCGCTAACCCCTCCTCTTAACCTTCCAGCACCGGGCAGGCGTCAGCCCCTATACTTCACCTTTCGGTTTTGCAGAGACCTGTGTTTTTGCTAAACAGTCGCTTGGGCCTATTCTCTGCGGCCTCTATAAAGAGGCACTCCTTATCCCTAAGTTACGGAGTCATTTTGCCGAGTTCCTTAACAACGCTTCTCCCGTCGGCCTTAGGATTCTCTCCTCATCTACCTGTGTCGGTTTACGGTACGGGCACATACAAAACAATAGCGGCTTTTCTTGACAGTATGGATTCAGAGACTTCCCTACTTTTATTTCGGTCCTGTTCGTACTTCAGAAACGGACGGCGGATTTTCCTTCCATCCTATCCTTTGTACTTAAACGGGTTTTTCCATTCCCCGATTCTCTTATCCTCCTGTGTCCCCACAGTTCTGTTTGCATGCGGTACAGGAATTTCAACCTGTTGTCCATCGACTACGGCTTTCGCCCTCGCCTTAGGTCCCGACTTACCCAGAGAAGATCAGCTTTACTCTGGAAACCTTAGATATTCGGCCGAGAAGATTCTCACTTCTCTCTCGCTACTCATTCCGGCATTCTCTCTTCTTAATAGTCCACTGCTCCTTACGGTACAGCTTCTTCCCTTTTAAGAATGCTCCTCTACCACTGATATTACTATCAATCCACAGCTTCGGTGTCATGTTTTAGCCCCGGACATTTTCGGCGCAAGATCTCTCGACTAGTGAGCTATTACGCACTCTTTGAATGTATGGCTGCTTCTAAGCCAACATCCTAGTTGTCTTCGAAATCTCACATCCTTTCCCACTTAACATGTACTTTGGGACCTTAGCTGGTGGTCTGGGCTCTTTCCCTTTTGACTACCCAACTTATCTCGCGCAGTCTGACTCCTGATGAGCATCTATATGGCATTCGGAGTTTGATATGTTTTGGTAAGCTTCGCAGCCCCCTAGACAATTCAGTGCTCTACCTCCATTAGACTCCATCAAGGCTAGCCCTAAAGCTATTTCGAGGAGAACCAGCTATCTCCGGGTTCGATTGGAATTTCTCCGCTACCCACAGCTCATCCCCACGTTTTTCAACACGTGTGGGTTCGGACCTCCATTACCTTTTACGGTAACTTCATCCTGGCCATGGGTAGGTCACCCGGTTTCGGGTCTACATACACTGACTTAACGCCCTGTTAAGACTTGGCTTCCCTTCGGCTCCAGACCTTTAGTCCTTAACCTTGCCAGTATACGTAACTCGCCGGACCGTTCTACAAAAAGTACGCCGTCGATCATATATAGATCTTCGACTGCTTGTAAACATAGGGTTTCAGGTTCTCTTTCACTCCCCTCCCGGGGTTCTTTTCACCGTTCCTTCACAGTACTATTCGCTATCGGTCACTAGGTAGTATTTAGCCTTGGGGGGTGGTCCCCCCAGCTTCACACAGGGTTTCTCGTGTCCCGTGCTACTCTGGATCCTGCCAGCTCTTTTGAATTTTCACCTACCGGACTTTCACCGTCTTTGGTTGGCTTTCCCAAAACCATTCGGTTAATTCTCAAGATACCTTATGCAGTCCACAACCCCTAATAACTAGGTTATTAGGTTTGGGCTCTTCCCCTTTCGCTCGCCGCTACTCAGAGAATCGATGTTTCTTTCTACTCCTTCGGGTACTTAGATGTTTCAGTTCCCCGAGTTCCCCCTGCATAGCTATGTATTCACTATGCAGTAACTAGGTATTTCCTAGCCAGGTTTCCCCATTCGGATATCTCCGGCTCGATGGCTATTTGCGCCTCCCCGAAGCTTTTCGCAGCTTATCACGTCCTTCATCGGCTCCTAGTGCCAAGGCATCCACCCTATGCTCTTATTAGCTTGACCTATGTTTTAGTCATCTAAGAGCTAAGATTTACAAGTTATTTTATAGAATCTTTTGATTCTCGTAGCTTGTTGTTGCTTTGGTTTTTCTTGTTTTCACAGTTTTCCATATGCGACATATGGTTACTATTTATTTCAAGGATATTGATTATTTGATGTCTAGCTATTTCTTCTTCTCTTCTTATCGATGACTTATCATCAATAGTCCGATTGGATTAATAACTTACAATGTGTAGTTTTCAATGTTCATTTAAGAGTCGGCTTTACGTATGTAAAACGATCTCTTTCATTATAAATCTTTTTTGTTTCTTTGTTTGGCTTGTGTTAAGCGCTAGGATATATTATCATAGTCACCAGCGTTGTGTCAAGCACTTTTTTAATTTTTTTTACTTACATTTCCTATAACTGATAACTAAATTCTTTAATCATCTTAAAGAATTTTGATAGTGTCATATGAAGTTAAAGTAAAACTGGTAATCTGGCAGCCACCTACTCTCCCAGGTCGTCTCCAACCAAGTACCATCGGCCGTTAATGGCTTAACCATCGTGTTCGGTATGAGAACGGGTGTTTCCCAAAAACGCATCGCCACCAGAAATTTTCTGTATTCTTTTGTGTTCCTTGAATACTCAACAGTGAAACAACTAATTACCTTAGTCTTTTACCTAAGTCCTTAGTGCTTTTTATAAGATTAGCCTCAGCTAGTTTTTAATCTTCGGTTAAAAACTTCCTTAGATTAACTACATATCTTATTTTCCTTAGAAAGGAGGTGATCCAGCCGCACCTTCCGATACGGCTACCTTGTTACGACTTCACCCTAGTCATCGGCTTCACCTTCGACAGCTCTCTCTTTGCAGTTGAGTCACTGGCTTCGGGCGCTTCCAACTCCCATGGTGTGACGGGCGGTGTGTACAAGGCCCGGGAACGTATTCACCGCGACATTCTGATTCGCGATTACTAGCGATTCCAACTTCATGTAGTCGAGTTGCAGACTACAATCCGAACTGGGACGGCTTTTTTGGGATTTGCTCCATGTCACCATTTTGCTTCCCTTTGTCACCGCCATTGTAGCACGTGTGTAGCCCAAATCATAAGGGGCATGATGATTTGACGTCATCCCCACCTTCCTCCGAGTTGTCCCCGGCAGTCTCTCTAGAGTCCCCAACTTAACTTGCTGGCTACTAAAGATAAGGGTTGCGCTCGTTGCGGGACTTAACCCAACATCTCACGACACGAGCTGACGACAACCATGCACCACCTGTCTCTTCTGTCCCGAAGGAAAGTTCCGATTAAGGAACGGTCAGAAGGATGTCAAGATTTGGTAAGGTTCTTCGCGTTGCTTCGAATTAAACCACATGCTCCACCGCTTGTGCGGGCCCCCGTCAATTCCTTTGAGTTTCAATCTTGCGATCGTACTCCCCAGGTGGAATGCTTAATGCGTTTGCTGCGGCACCGAGGTTCGACCCCCGACACCTAGCATTCATCGTTTACGGCGTGGACTACCAGGGTATCTAATCCTGTTCGCTCCCCACGCTTTCGTGCCTCAGCGTCAGTTACAGTCCAGAAAGCCGCCTTCGCCACTGGTGTTCCTCCTAATATCTACGCATTTCACCGCTACACTAGGAATTCCGCTTTCCTCTCCTGCACTCTAGCAAAGCAGTTTCAAATGCAGTCCCGAGGTTGAGCCTCGGGCTTTCACATCTGACTTACTTCGCCGCCTACGCACCCTTTACACCCAGTAAATCCGGATAACGCTTGCCCCCTACGTATTACCGCGGCTGCTGGCACGTAGTTAGCCGGGGCTTCTTAGTCAGGTACTGTCACTATCTTCCCTGCTGATAGAAGTTTACGATCCGAAAACCTTCTTCCTTCACGCGGCGTCGCTGCATCAGGGTTTCCCCCATTGTGCAATATTCCCCACTGCTGCCTCCCGTAGGAGTTTGGGCCGTGTCTCAGTCCCAATGTGGCCGATCACCCTCTCAGGTCGGCTACTGATCGTCGCCTAGGTAAGCCGTTACCTTACCTACTAGCTAATCAGACGCGGGTCCATCCTATGCTACCGGAGTTTTTACCACTGAGTCATGCGACTCTGTGGTCTTATGCGGTATTAGCACACTTTTCAATGTGTTATCCCCCTGCATAGGGCAGGTTACCCACGCGTTACTCACCCGTCCGCCGCTTTCCACTATCTAAATCACCCGAAGGTTCAATAGATAGCTTCTCGCTCGACTTGCATGTGTTAAGCACGCCGCCAGCGTTCATCCTGAGCCAGGATCAAACTCTCATGTTAAAGTTTCATCTTGACCAGATTGCTCTGGCTTATATTTTATAGACTATCGTCTTATCCATTAATTTACTAAGGAATTTTCTTGGGTAAAACTTATTACTAAGTTTTTGGTTGTTTCACTGTTCAGTTTTCAAGGTTCTTTGCTGTTGTTTGCTGTTGTTTTTTGCGAGACAACGAAATATATCTTATCATGCATTTCAACATTTGTCAACAACTTTTTTTATTTTTTTTTAATTATTTATTTTACATAATTGTTAATGGCGGAGAAGGAGGGATTTGAACCCTCGCGCCGCGTGAACGACCTATACCCTTAGCAGGGGCACCTCTTCAGCCACTTGAGTACTTCTCCACAACTGAATTATATAAAATATTTAATTATGCCCTAACGAGTAGCGCAAAAGTTATTATACTAGAGGATACCTATAATGTCAATACGTTTTTTATATTTTTTATTAATTATTATATTTTATACATATATACTATATCGAAAATACTCGATTATACTCTGATTTAGGGGATATATATGCCTTTTAGGTATACTTATATCCCTATTAAATGTACTAAACTTTTCTTTTATGGTGTCTAGATATATATACCAAGGAGTATTAATCGCTATTAATCTAGTTAACCATACCTTTATATACAAGATATAGTAATTAAACCTTGATAATTACTATATCTTGTATAACTTAATCTTGTATAACTCAATATAAAATTTATTTATTATATTTTTTATATAATTAATCTTCAATTTATAACTATAGCTAGTAATAATACTAATCTATAACTAAAATATACTGGCTTTTAATATCTATACTTATTCTTTTATGTATGGTTCTCCATCAGCTGCTGGTGGAACAGATTTGCCTATAAATCCCATAAGTATTACTATTGTCAATACATATGGAATCATTGATAATACATCTATAGGTATAGGTATATTCTTTCCACCTAAGAAGACAACCAATGCTTGAGCTCCACCAAATACTAAACATGCTCCTAATGCACCTTGTGGTTTCCAATTTCCAAATATCATGGCCGCCAAGGCAATAAATCCTTGTCCAGATATTAAAGTTGGAAAGAAATTAGATGCTACTGCCAGGCTCATGGAAGCGCCGCCAAAACCTGATAATACCCCAGACAATATTACACATATATATCTAGTCTTATGCACGCTGATTCCTAAGGTATCTGCAGCTTCTGGATGGTCTCCAACTGCTCTAACTCTAAGACCTACTTTAGTCTTATATAATATAAACCACATAATTATTGCAAATAGAAATGCTAAGTAAACTGTTATTTCTTGATCAAATATATTATCTAAAAACGAATACTCAGGAAACACTCCCTTAAATAATTTGGGTATTTTATTTTCTAGAGGAATACTTTTTGTCATAAATTTTCCATCAAAAAATTTTCTGCATAGGAACAATGATAATCCTGGTCCCAAAAAATTAATAGCAATACCAGAGACAACTTGATCAGCTCCAAGTGTAACAGATGCTACTGCGTGTAATAATGCTAATAGACCTGCACCTATTCCAGCACATATTAGTCCAAGCCACCAAATTCCTGAATAATAACCTACAGTAGCCCCTATAAAAGCTCCCATAGTCATCATACCTTCTAATCCAATATTAAAGACTCCAGATCTTTCTGATATAACGCCTCCTAATGAAGTATATATAAGAGGTGTAGAATACATTAATGTAGTTCCTAATATAAACCCTATACTATTCATCTAGTCACCCCTTTTCTACCTGTTAAACGTTTTAATACTTTAACGATTCTAGGAATTGCTATAAAAAATATAATTGTACCTATCATTATACTAATTATCTCTTTTGGAGCTTCAATAGGTCTAGCCTGTATTTTGGAGCCTCCGTATTTTAGCGCTCCAAAGAATAATCCTGAGAAAATACATGCTATTGGTGAATTACCTGCTATCAGAGCGACTCCGATTCCGTCTAGACCATATCCTTCCATTGCAGATAGGGTGGTTATACCTTTTGATACACCAAGTATCATTAGAGCACCAGCTAGTCCACTAACAGAACCTGAAATGAACATGGAAGTAACAATATTTCTCTTTACATTAATTCCACCATATTCAGCAGCAAATTTATTGTAACCAACAGCTCTTAATCTGAAACCTAGGGTTGTTTTATTTAATATGAACCAGATTAATATTGCAACTAATATAGCTATTATGATTCCATAATTGACTGGAGCTTTTAGAATATCTCTTATTCCAGGATGGTCTAACAACCACTCTTTTCCCGATTCAGAGTTTTTGAACCCTTCTAAAAACACAATACTAGCACTATCTTTGATAGTATGTGCTTTATTAGTACGTTCAAAGAATGCAGGTATATTAATAACAGCATTATGAGCATATAAAGCAATCCAGTTCAACATGATAGATGATATTACCTCATGTATACCGAATTTTGCTTTTAAAGCTCCGATTAAAGCTCCCCACAACCCTCCAAATATAATTGCTACAATCATAACTACTATAGGGTGAATTACTGGAGGTAGGTTGAAAAAATATCCTGCCATTGAAGCTACGATTGTTCCTACTATAAATTGTCCTTCTGCTCCAATATTCAATAATCCTGTTTTTAAGGCAAATGCTATAGAAACACCTGTTAATATTAATGGAGTAGATTTGATTATCGTATATGCAATGTACTTAGGTTTACTGAAAACACCTTTTACTATAACGCCATATATCTGAAGTGGATTATACCTGGCAATAAGTAATATAATAGCTGTTATAATAAATCCAAACAATATTGACAAGAGCGTCATCTTGGTAGTTGATTTTAATAGTTTTTTCTTCTCCATTATTTTTTGCCCCCTGCCATCTCTAATCCTAATTTTGCTTCAGTTGCTTCTTTTGCATCTACTACATATTTGATTTTCCCTTCATATATGACTGCAATACGGTCCGATACATTCATTACCTCATCAAGCTCTAATGAAACTAATAATACAGCCTTATTCCTATCTCTTTGCTTTACCAATTCTTTATGTACGTATTCTATAGCTCCTACGTCAAGACCTCTTGTTGGTTGTGTAGCTATGAGAAGATCGGGGTTATTCATTATCTCTCTAGCTATAATGACTTTTTGCTGATTTCCACCGGATAAAGATTTAGCTAACACGTTTTCATCAGTTGGTCTTATGTCAAATTGTTTAATCAAATTCTTAGCATTATCAATTATCTTATCTTTTTGTAGGATACCTTTTTTAGAAAATGGTTCTTTATGATAATTTTCCAGTATCATATTTTCATATATACTAAAATCAAGGACTAACCCAACTTTTTGCCTGTTTTCTGGTATTGTTGATACTTTATTATCAATTATTTTTCTAGGTGTCATATTGGTAATGTCTTTCCCGTTTATCTTAACATGTCCTTTTTCAATTTTTCTTAGTCCTGTTATAGCTTCAACTAATTCACTTTGTCCATTACCATCTACACCAGCTATTCCAACTATTTCTCCTCTCTTGACTTCTAGAGATAGTCCATCAACAGCAACTAGACCCCTGTTGTTTTTTACTGTAATGTTATCAATGGACAATACTGTATCTGATGTTTCTCTATCCTCTTTTGGTACTTTGAATGTTACTTCTCTACCTACCATTTTGGCTGCTAGCTCTTCTTCCGTTACCTCATCTACTTTAACTGTATCAATTCGTTTTCCTCTTCTGATTATTGTACAATTGTCAGCTACCTGTTTTATCTCCTTTAACTTATGAGTTATTATTATTACTGATTTACCTTCTTTTGTTAAATTATCAATTATAATAACTAACTCTTTTATCTCTTGTGGTGTAAGCACGCTTGTAGGTTCGTCTAATATTAATATATCAGCTCCTCTATATAGAGCTTTTAGTATTTCCACCCTTTGCTGCATACCTACGGTTATATCTTCTATTTTGTCATCAGGATTTACATATAAACTATATTTTTCAGATAATTCAACAATCTCTTCTTTGGCTTTTTTCATATCTAACACACCATATTTAGTTATCTCACTGCCAAGAATAATATTCTCTACTACTGTAAAAGGTTCAACTAGCATGAAATGTTGATGGACCATGCCTATTCCATTAGCTATTGCTACATTAGGATTATTTACATTAACTTTATTACCATTAATATATATCTCACCACTTGTTGGCTCTATCATTCCATACAATTGATTCATTAGAGTAGATTTACCTGCTCCATTTTCTCCTAATAGTGCATGAACTTCTCCTTTATATACTGTAAGATTGATATTATCATTAGCAGTTAGATGACCAAATTTTTTAGTAATGTTTTTCATTTCAATTACTCTGGTTTTATAATCTATATTATGCAAAGTATCTATCCTTTCTCTATTTAGTTGGCTAAAATCACAGCTCAGACAATATGCCTGAGCTGTTTAGGAGTCAAATAACTATTTATCACCATATAATTCATCATATTCTTCTCTTGTCTTAGGAACAACTATCCTACCTGCTTTTATATCTTCCTCTAATTTAGCAACTTCTTCTAATATATCTTCTGGTACAGCTTCTGCCGATGTTGGAGCTATTCCTACTGCTCCATCGCTTAATCCGTAATTTTTATTAGTTCCGCCTTCAAATTTCCCATTTTTAAGATCTTCTGCAACCATAAATATTGCCTGGTCAACTCTCTTGACTGCTGATGTGATAATTGCATCTTTTCCTAGTTTTGCTCTTTGATCTTGGTCTACACCAATAACATATTTTTCATTTTCAACAGCTGATTCTATAACTCCAGTACCAGTAAATCCAGCAGCATGGAATATTATATCAGCTCCGTTTTGATACATACTATTAGCTATTGCTTTACCTTTTGCTGTGTCACCAAAATCATTGGCATATTGAATTTGTATCTTAGCATCTGGATTAGCGGTTTTTACTCCAGCTCTATATCCACTCTCAAATCTCCAGATAACATCAAATTCCATACCACCTACAAAACCTACATTATTTGTTTTTGTCATTTTACCAGCTATGTATCCAACTAAGAAAGATGGTTCATGTTCACTGAATGTAACACCTAATAGATTATCTAATGGTTCTTCATATGCATTATCTATAATCGCATATTTTCTGTCTGGATTAGTTTCAGCTGCCTTGTATACAGCATCTGCCATTAGATATCCAATACCCCATATCAAATCATTACCTTGGTCATATAATGTTTCCAAGTTAGGAGCATAGTCAGATTCTTGAGTTGATTCCATATATTCTGGAGTTATACCTAAATCTTTTTGAGCTTTTTCTAATCCTTCCCATGCAGATTGATTAAATGATTGGTCATTTATTCCACCTGTATCAGTTACCATACTTATTTTTAGATTTACATTATCTTGAGCTTCGTCTTGATTATCTTCTGTGTTATTATCTTCTGTATCATTTATGTCTTCTTGTGAGTCTGCATCAGATTCTTGATCATCAGTTACTTCATTTCCTTGACCTATTGTGTCTTCTTCTTTTTTCTCTCCACAACCAGTTAGAAGTAGAGTGAACACCATAGTCAGCATAACAATAATTGATAATACTTTTTTCATCTTATAACAATCCTCCCATATCTACATAAAAATATTAAATTATTACAGAAAAAATATTGTTTTTTACCAACTGTCAAGCTTGGTATTTTACCTTTATAAATTGAAGAATTAAATATTAATCTAATATTAACAAATCATCCAACTCATAATAAGAAAACTTATTTTTTTTGTAATAATCTTATACTTATATTACCATATCATGGGGGTTTTGTCATAATTTTTAACAAAATAATAATTATTATTGTAAAAAATACAAAAAAATAATATATCAATACGCAAATGTTATTGATATATTATTTATATAAGTAATGTATTATTCAATTATAATTAATTTTGTAAAGTATCTTTCAATTAAAACTTTATTTAGTAATATTTAATAATTTAATAAGTTCTTCTGAAGGTTGAATTTCGAATAAATTCAATTCATCATCCTCTTCATATATGCAATAATATATATCTAGGTTCTTAAGATTTTTATTTAACTTCTTTCTTTTGTTATATTTCTTTTTTTTATCATTAGCATAATCACTACTGGTAATAGGTTTAATTTTCTTTATTTGATTAGTGTTTATATTCACTAATATCTTTTCTTTTGAACCTGTTATTTCTTGTATGATGAATTCATTTTCAATCAACATGTATTTGTAAGAAGTTATATATTTTTTTATAATGATATAAGATAATATTGTTGCTATTATTAATGTCAAACCATCGATGATACTTGTATTAATCTTTAATGTGTTTCCTAAGAAATTAAAAAGTATTAATAGTATTGCACCTATTATTATAAAAACAAGCATTTTTAATGGTGATATTTTTTCTCTTTTTGTTATTTCTTGATGCATAGTTACATCCCCTAACTCTTATTTATTATATTTTAATAGGATATTTGTATAACCTTTATCTATATAATCTTGTATTTATTCTTTTCTGTTTCGTATAGATTGTTTCCTTCACTGTCAATGACAACTACTACAGGTAGATCTTTTACTTCCATTTTTCTCACTGCTTCAGTTCCTAGGTCATCATAAGCTATTACTTCAACTTTTTTGATTTTATCAGCTAGAAGAGCTGCTGCTCCACCAACTGCTGCAAAATATACTGCTTTATTCTTTATCATGCTTTCAATTACATCTTTGCTCCTGTCACCTTTTCCTATCATACCTTTTAGGCCTCTATCCAATAAGTAAGGTGCATATGGATCCATTCTATAACTTGTAGTTGGTCCTGCTGAACCAATTATTTCACCTTCTTTTGCTGGTGATGGTCCTACATAATATATAACACTATCCTTAACATCAAAAGGTAGTTCTCCACCTTTTTCTAATTGTTCAACCATTCTCTTATGGGCTGCATCCCTAGATGTATATAATACACCTGATAATAATACTTTGTCTCCAGCCTTGAGATCTTTAACTTTTTCCTCTGTTAGAGGAGTACTTATTTCTACAGTCATATTCTATACCTCCCACAATCTTATAGACTGATTAAATAATTCGTGTGCTATGTCTAGTAGCATGACAACTAATATTGACAGCGACTGGTAATCCAGCTATATGCGTTGGATAAGTTTCAATGTTTACAGCCAGTGCTGTTGTCCTTCCACCTAATCCTCCTGGTCCAATTCCTAGTTTATTAATTTTATCTAATAATTCTTCTTCCATATCTTTAATATATTCTTTTGATGAGTAATTGCCTACAGGTCTTAGTAAAGCTTTTTTTGCTAGAAAAGCAGCTTTTTCGAATGTGCCTCCTATACCAACTCCTACTATCATAGGTGGACATGCATTACCACCAGCTTGTTCTACTATGTTCAATATAGCTTTTTTTGCGCCTTCTATTCCATCAGCTGGCTTTAACATAGCAATCTTACTCATATTCTCACTACCGAATCCTTTTGGGGCAACTGTTATTTTTATTTTATCGCCCTCAACAATATCATAGTGAATTATTGCAGGAGTATTGTCTTTTGTGTTTTCTCTGAAGAAAGGATCTTTTACAACAGATTTCCTTAGATAACCTTCTTCGTATCCCTGTCTTACCCCTTCATTTATTGCATCGGTTATAGATGCACCTGTTATATGTACATCCTGCCCTATTTCACAAAATATAACTGCCATCCCTGTATCTTGACACATAGGCATCATCTTGTTTTTTGCTATCTCTGCATTTTGTTGTATTTGTTCTAATATATCTTTTCCAATTGGTGATTCTTCCTTGTTTTTATATTCTTTTATAGTATCTAATATGTCTTTACTTACATAACAGTTGGCTTCTATACACATTTCTTTAATCTCTTTTGTTATAAGATTAACTGATATTTCCCTCATAGAAATTCCTCCTTACAAAAAAAATTTATGTTAATATATAAATTAAACTTATATATACCTCTTTCTATCTTAATCAATTAAAACTTATTCGTCAAGAAAAAGCGCAAGTAAGTCAGAAAAAGGATATTAATCTTAGTTAATATCCTTTTTTACATTATATATTTCTTGATATAGATTTATTATTCTTTTATATTCGGATTCTGTTATTTCTCCTTTTAATTCATTACTTCTTACTCTACTTAACAATCCGATCTCTTCCGCTTTTTTCATATAATTTACGGCCCAGTTGCTGACACTATGATAGCTGTAACTGTATGATTTATATTCGTTCAATTTAATTTCGCCATTTTCTTTTTCATAGGCTCTAATCAATAAAGTATATACTTGTTCTTTTGTTATATTTTGATTAGGACGAAATGTATCATCGCCAAAACCACTTACTAGATCATTTTTATAGGCTGTGTAAATATATTTGGCGTCATTTGATTTTATATCTATGTCTTTGAATACTTCTTTTGGTTCTAATATATCAATTTTCAAAGCTTTTACAAGATATTCAGTGAATTTGGCTCTATCTAAGGGATTATCTTTTGCTTCGGTCTTAAAATTCACCGTATACTTAGATTTTTTTTCACTGGGTATTGTACTATTTTGAAAAATGAAATCTACATTTATTGAAACCTGGTAATTAGTATTATATTCTAATTTTTTTAGAGGCAATATTATTAAACTGTTATCAATGTATTTATCATCCTGAGGTAATATTATTTTGGTTTTAACTTCAAGTCCTTTATCTTCATTCTCCAGTTTTATATCATTGTTGTATATTCTTCTTATTTTATTTTTATCTGAATAGTAACTTAGTGTAATGGGCAAGCCTACATTGCTAGATTCTATATCCAAATCTCTATAGGGATTTATTTTATAATTATTTTCCCAAGTTATAGGTACACTTTCCATCTTGTCATAAGGGTATATTACAATTTTTTTATTTTTTACTGTCAAGTCCCTAGATTTTCCTCCAAGGTCATATGTGTACATATCTTTATATGAACCCATACCTATATGTTGATACAGTGGATCTAAAAATGATATTCTGGAATATGGATTATTAATTAAATCTACAACCCCATTTTTGTAGCTATCCAAATTATTATTTATAAATTCTGTTATATAAGGATTGAAGTATGAGTAATAGGATGCTCTATCCCAGCTATATCTTCCTCTATAATATTTGTTTCCACTTTCCTCAATAAGGGAGAAATTATTATTTACAGACATATATTTACTATGATTAGCAGCAGATGATTCCAACTGTTTACTATTCTCTATAGATCTGACTGATACTTTTTCTCTTATCCCATTTATATATTCAATAGCTTCGTCTGGTTTATCTTCGGAAGCATAGATGTTTATATTACAGATGATACTCACAGCTATAATTAAATATAATACTTTTTTTATATTCTTTATTATCACTTCTTCACCTCCAACATAAACTAAGCATTTAGTTATATGTTAATAGTTAACTAGTCCTCTTATACTATTATAACAGATATACTAAGATATACTGTTACATGTATATTACAACTTGAAGTCAATAATCAGGCTTTTATCAGCAATAATTCAAAAGAAAAAGGCTACATAAAGTCTTATTGAACTTTATGTAACCTCTTTTTGTTATTCTTATATTATTGTTTATTTTCTTCTTCTTTTTCTTCCTGTAATTCTTCGTCTGGATCTATTTCTTCTATTTCTTCTATTTCTTCTATCTCTTCAATTTCTTCTTCATGGGTTACTTCTTCTTTTATTCTTGCAATACCTGCTACAACTATATCATCATCTAAGTTCATTAGTCTAACCCCTGAAGTGACACGACCAAATCTGGATATATCACTGACTCTTATTCTGATAACTATACCTTCTGTAGTTATTATCATAAGTTCATTATCTTCATTAACCGCTTTTATTCCTATTACATTACCTGTTTTTTCAGTTATTTTATAGAATTTAACTCCTTTACCACCACGTCTTTGTGTAGTAAATTCATCAATATCAGTTCGTTTTCCTAATCCATTTTCTGATACTACCAATAAGTCAGTACCTTGTGATGTTAACTGCATACCTATTACTTCATCATCATGGTTCAGATTCATACCTCTAACACCCATGGATGTTCTACCAATAACTCTTACATCACTTTCGCTGAAACGGATACATTGTCCATATTTTGTACCTAGTATTATGTCTTGTTTATTATCTGTTAATTTAACTTCAATTAAATCGTCATCTTCTTTTAGAATTATTGCTTGAAGACCACTAATTCTGATATTTACATATTCCATGATATTACTCTTCTTGATAATACCTTTTTTAGTTGCCATAAGAAGATATCTGTCTTCTCTATATTCACTTAGAGGTATTACAGCTGTTATTTGTTCGTCTGGATCTAACTGTAATAAATTAACTAAAGCTGTACCTCTTGCTGTTCTACTAGCTTCAGGTATTTCGTATGCTTTTAATCTATATACTTTACCTTTGTTTGTAAAGTATAATATAAAGTGATGAGTAGATGTAATGAATAGGTTCTGTATGAAATCCTCATCTCTCGTTTGCATACCTTTAATACCTTTTCCACCTCTGTGTTGACTTTTATAAGTGTTTATTGGCATTCTTTTAATATATCCAAGATGAGTCATAGTAATAACTGTTGGCTCTTTTTTGATAAGGTCCTCTAAAGAGATTTCTCCTGCATCATAAGTTATTTCTGTCCTTCTTGGATCACCATATTTTTCTTTGATTATTAATATCTCTTCTTTGATGACAGCATATAATAATTTATCATCTGCTAATATGGCTTTTAATTCTTTTATCTTTTCCATTAGTTCTCTATATTCGTTTTCAATCTTTTCTCTTTCCAAACCAGTTAACGCTCTAAGTCTCATATCGACTATAGCTTGGGCTTGTATTTCACTGAACTGGAATCTATCTATCAAATTAAGTTTGGCTTCAGCAGTACTTTTGGAAGCTCTTATTATCTTAATGACTTCATCAATAAATTCTAAAGCTTTTAACAATCCTTCTAAGATATGTGCTCTATTCTCAGCTTTTTTCAATTCATACTTAGTTCTTCTTGTGACAACTTCTTTTTGATGCTCTAAATAGTATACTAGCATTTGTTTTAAGTTGAGTATCTTAGGTTCATTTTTCACAAGAGCAAGCATATTGATACCAAATGTGTCCTGTAGCTGAGTATGTTTGTATAATTGATTCAATATGACGTTAGCATTAGCATCACGTTTTAATTCAATTACAACACGCATACCTTTACGGTCTGATTCATCTCTTAGGTCAGAAATACCTTCTATTTTTTTCAGCTTAACCAATTCAGCAATCTTTTCTATTAATCTTGCTTTATTAACTTGGTAAGGTAGTTCTGTAACTATAATTCTCTGTTTGTTTCCTGGCATTGGCTCAATATCAACAGCTGCTCTTACTTTAACCTTGCCTTTACCAGTTCTGTAAGCTTGTTTTATACCATTTTGTCCTAATATTTTACCATAAGTAGGAAAATCAGGTCCTTTTATTATTTCTAGAAGTTCATCTATTTCAGTTTCTCTATCTTCAATTGTTTTGTTATCAATTATTTTAACTACACCATCTATTACTTCGTTTAAGTTATGAGGTGGTATATTAGTTGCCATTCCAACTGCAATTCCAGATGTTCCGTTTACTAGTAAGTTAGGAAATCTTGCTGGTAAGACTTCAGGTTCTTTTAATGATTCATCAAAGTTAGGTTTGTAATCAACAGTATCTTTACCTATATCAGCCAATAATTCCATTGACATCTTACTCATTCTAGCTTCTGTATAACGCATTGCAGCTGCACTATCACCATCAACAGAACCAAAGTTCCCATGACCATCTACTAATAGATATCTAGTAGAAAAATCTTGTGCCATACGAACCATTGCATCGTAAATAGAACTATCACCGTGAGGGTGATATTTACCCATTGTATCTCCAACGATTCTTGCTGATTTACGGTAAGGTTTATCAGGAGATAAATTAAGTTCACTCATTGAATATAATATTTTCCTATGAACCGGCTTCAATCCATCTCTTACATCTGGTAGTGCTCTTGAGGCAATAACACTCATGGCATAGTCAATATATGATTTTTTCATTTCATCCTGTAAATCAACGGATATTATTTGATCGTATTCTTGTCTTTCATCCATTATATTAATCCTCCCAAATTAACAATGTTAATGTTAATTTATTATTTACTTAACTCATATTAAAAGTGATTTAGTCGAGTTATTTTTAGCTTTATTATAAATTTTAGATATCTAAATTTCTTACATGCTTAGCATGTGATTGAATAAATTCACGTCTAGGCTCAACTTTATCACCCATTAATGTCGTGAATACTTCATCAGCACTTGCTGCATCATCTAATTCAACTTTTAATAGTATTCTCTTATCTGGATCCATGGTTGTATCCCATAATTGTTCTGCGTCCATTTCACCTAATCCTTTGTATCTTTGAAGGTTAATACCGTCTCTACCAATTTCATTTAACAATTTCTCTAAAACTCTATCATTGTAAACATACTGAGAGTTTTTATTTTTTGTAACTTTATAAAGAGGAGGTTGTGCAATATACACTTTTCCCTGCTCAATAAGTTTAGGCATATAACGGTAGAAAAATGTTAAGAGCAATGTTCTAATATGAGCACCATCCACATCGGCATCTGTCATAATAATTATCTTATGATATCTTAATTTCTCTATATCAAAATCATCTGATATACCTGTTCCAAAAGCAGTTATCATGGCTCTTATTTCTTTGTTGCTAAGTATTTTGTCAAGTCTGGCTTTTTCTACATTAAGTATTTTTCCTCTTAGAGGTAAGATAGCTTGAGTTTGTCTTGATCTAGCTGATTTTGCTGAACCTCCAGCTGAATCTCCCTCAACAATATATATTTCACATTTAGTTGGATCCTTATCTGAACAATCCGCTAGTTTACCTGGTAGACTAGTACTTTCTAGAGCACTTTTTCTTCTTGTCAGATCCCTAGCCTTTCTTGCAGCATCTCTTGCACGACTGGCCATCAATGCTTTTTCTAATATTACTTTGGCTACTGCTGGATTTTGTTCCAAGAAGTAAGTAAGCTGCTCAGATACTATAGAATCAACAGCACCTCTTGCTTCACTGTTACCTAATTTCTGTTTTGTCTGACCTTCAAACTGTGGATCTTCAATCTTTATACTGATAACAGCAGCTATTCCTTCTCTTACATCTTCACCAGATAAGTTCTTCTCGTTATCTTTTAGTATTTTATTTTTTCTTGCATAATCATTAAGAGTCTTAGTAAAGGCTGTCCTGAATCCACTTAGATGAGTACCGCCTTCAGGTGTATTGATATTATTTACAAAGGTGAATATATTTTCTACGTATGAGTCATTATGTTGGAAAGCGACTTCAACATATACTCCGTCTTTTGTACCTTCTGCATATGCTATTTGATCATATAATGTATCTTTATTACGATTTCTATATTTTACAAATTCCTTGATACCACCTTCATAATGAAATTCAAGCTCCTGAGGACCTTGTTCTTCTCTAGTATCAATAAATTTGATTTTTAGGCCTTTTGTTAGGAAAGCCATTTCTTGTAGTCTTTGTTTGAGTGTATGAAAATCATATACTGTTTCTTCAAATATTTCTGGGTCTGGTTTAAAATGTATATAGGTTCCCGTCTTATCAGTCTCACCTATAACTTTTAATGGATGTAGCACTTTACCTCTTGCATAGTTTTGTTCGTGTATTTTACCATCAGTATATATCTGAACCTTCAGCCATTCAGAAAGAGCATTAACTACAGAAGCACCAACTCCGTGCAAACCTCCAGATACTTTATAGCTACCGCCACCGAATTTACCTCCGGCATGTAGTATCGTAAAAACTACTTCTACTGCTGGTATTCCTTTTTGATGATGTATTCCAACTGGTATACCAAATCCATTATCTAATACTGATACTGAATTATCGGGATGTATTGTTATTTCAATATAATCACATCTATCTGCTAATGCTTCATCAATAGCATTATCTACTATCTCATAGACAAGATGATGTAATCCTCTTGATGAAGTACTACCAATATACATACCAGGTCTTTTTCGAACAGCTTCCAGCCCTTCTAAAACTTGAATATGACTTTCATTATATTCAGATAAATTACTCATAATAAACCTCCTGCTCTATGTTTAGATACGCATAATTATACGCATATATTTATCTATTATATATGTTAATTAATTAAGTACATATGAAGATGTATTAATTAAATTGTTATTTATACCTATCCTAACTATTATATATTAGTCTGTAAATTATTGCAAATAGGGCATAACAACTATTTAGTGAATTAATTTCATTTTTTATTATGTAAATCGTATAGAGTCACATTTCCTTCACTTACTTGGTATAATTTTCCAATATCAATACTGTTTTTTATATAATCTTCAACACCTGTACAAGTAACAATTGTTTGAATGTTCTCTAAAGAATTTATCAAATACTTTTGTCTATCATCATCTAATTCTGATAATACATCATCTAGAAGTAAAATTGGGGTATCATCCATTTTATCCACAACCAATTTTATTTCCGATAGTTTCAACGATAGGGCAGCAGTCCTCTGCTGACCTTGTGAACCATATTTTCTAATATCTATTCCATTAACTAAGAACATCATGTCGTCCCTATGGGGACCTACACTTGTTGTTCCGAATCTTATATCTTTTTCTAGATTATTTTCTAATTTTTGTTTAAAATCTATATTACTTACATTCTTTTCGTACACTATCTTAAGATTTTCTTTATTTCCAGATATATCTGAATGAATCTTATTTATAATTTCGTTCAGATCATTTATAAATTCTTCTCGTCTGTTGATAATCTTAATGCCATACTGGACTAATTGATTATCCCATATACTTATAGTCTCGTCAATTTTATTGATTTTTTTCAAGTTTTTCAATAAATTATTTCTTTGTTTCAAAATTTTTTGGTATTGCTGCAAGTTATGGTAATATATATTGTCCAGTTGACATAATTCTAAATTCAAGAATTTTCTTCTTTCTTTGGGACCATTTTTGATTAACCCCAAATCTTCGGGAGAAAAGATTATAACGTTAACGATACCTAATAGTTCATTCAATTTTTTAATAGGTATCCTGTTTATTGCTATACCTTTTCTATTATTTTTCTTGATGTGGATATCTATTACTTCGTCAATACCTTGTTTATTAACAGTAAGTTTTATATGTGCTTCACTGTTACCTAAGTTAATTAACTCTTTATCATTGCTTGTCCTATGTGATTTTGAAGTTGCACACAAATAAATGGCTTCAATGATATTAGTTTTGCCTTGAGCATTTTTCCCAAACAATATATTGATTCCATTTGAAAAATTCACAACACAGTATTCATAATTTCTATAATCCTTTAATGATAATGACTTTATAAACATATTTTTGCACTCCAAAAAAGCTAAATTCTTAATAAAAGTTAAAGCACATATAATTCTTAAATGACTTTAATCTCTCCGTATCCAGCTACACTAACTATATCTTGTGAATGTATTTTCTTACCTCTTCTTGTTTCTACTTCTCCATTAACAGTGACTTCACCATCAATGATTAATATTTTAGCATGTACTCCTGAATCAGCAGCCCCAGCTAATTTTAATAATTGTCCTAGTTTAATGTATTCATCTTTGATTTTGATTTCTTCCATATTTTTAATCCTCTCATACTAACTTTAGTTTGATTATCTTATTCTAATTGGAACAATTAGATATTTATATTCATCTCCATCTACCTGCTTAATAATACAAGGACTATGAGGATTAGTGAATTGTAAGTAAATATATTCTTCATCAATTACTTTTAATGCGTCGATAAAATATTTTGGATTAAATGCTATCTCTAATTCATTACCTTCTTTTTCAATATCAATTTCTTCGTATACATCACCAAAATCAGTATTGGATGTAATAACCATACTATCACTTTGTATAGTAATCTTGATAGGGTTATTTTTTGTTTCTCTGGATATTAAAGCAGCTCTATCGATACTGTTCAATAATTCTTGTTTTTCAACTTTAATCAATGTATCGTAATCTTTTGAGAAGAATTGTTCATATTTTGGAAAATCTCCTTCTAGAAGCCTTGAAACTATGATACTTTCTTCTAGTTCAAATAATACATGCTTGTCTGTAAAATAAATCATTACATCTTTTTCTTCATCTGTGTCTAAGATCTTGCTGATTTCATTTAAGGTTTTTCCTGGTACAACCACATTGATATTATCAAATTCAGATTCAAAATCCAATTTTCTGATTGATACTCTATGTACATCAAGAGAAACGATATTCAATTCGCTGTTCTTGATCTCTAATAATTCACCAGTTAATATAGGTCTTATTTCTTCTAGAGCTATAGAAAATATTGTTTGTCTTATCATTTCCTTAAGTTTCAGTTGAGAAACTTTAATGTATTTATCTTTTGATACATTAGGAAGTTGTAAAAAGTCATCTCCTGATTGACCTGATATATTGAATTTGGATTTTTCACATATTATAGTAGTGTAATTTTTTTCATCAACTGTTATCTCAACTTCATTATCAGGTAATTTCTTAACTATCTCAGAAAAGATCTTAGCTTTTAGAGCAACTGTTCCAGTTTCAATAATATTAGCGTTTACGTTACTTTCAATACCAAGTTCTAGATCATTACTAATTAATTTGAAGCCACTTGATGTTGCTTGTAATAAAATACATTCTAATATAGGTAATGTCGTTCTAGTTGATACTGCTTTTAAAACAGTTGTTACTCCATTTAATAAATCACTTTTACTACAAGTTAGTTTCATAATTGTTAATAACTCCTTTCACACGTGTATATAGATAATATATATTTTTTTATAGTAATTATAATAATAGGGCTTGTTAATATGTTCATAAGTATTCTAAACCCCTATTGTTAGTATCTGTTAATAAATCTAATAAGTCTGTTGATTAATTTGTTTTTTTTTATAAAGTATCCACAGGTTGAAAGAGGTTGTACCCCTGCAAAATGTTTTGCACAGGTTATACATATATTCTTAACACCCTTATGTTGATAACTTTATAGCCCTAAAAAAAATTATAATGCATTTATCTATAAGTTGAATTTATCACTAATTCCTACGTTATTCATCTTATTTTAAGTACATTATAATTTATTAAATGTAGCTTCTATTTCCCTGTTATTTTTTTCGTAAGTATTTCTATAGTGTTTTTTAATGCGCTATCTTTTTGGATATCTTTACTTATCTTCTCGTATCCATGGATAATTGTTGTATGGTCACGTTTACCAAGTATTTGTCCTATCTTAGGTAAGGATAAATCAGTTAATGTTCTTGATAGATACATAACTATTTGTCTTGGATAGGCTATTTCTCTCGGTCTTTTTTTAGAAACAATATCTGTAGGGTTAAGGTTATAGTGCTCTGCAACGATCTCTAATATAAATTCTGGCGTTATCTCTTTATCTTTTTCTGGTGTTATCAAATCTTTTAGAGCATCTTCAGCCAATTCCTTGGTAAGGTCTTTATGTACTAAGGTAGAATAAGCAATAATTTTATTGATTCCACCTTCTAGTTCTCTAATATTGGATTTTATGTTTGTTGCAACATATTGTATAACATCATTTGGTAGATTAAGGTGTTCAAGTTCAGCTCTTTTCTGAAGTATGGCCATCCTTGTTTCAAAATCAGGCGGTTGAATATCTGCTATTAACCCCCATTCGAATCTGGATCTTAACCTTTCTTCTAAAGTTTCGATTTCCTTTGGTGGGCGATCACTTGATATGATTATCTGTTTTTTTGCTTCATATAAAGTATTGAATGTATGGAAGAATTCTTCCTGAGTTCGTTCTTTTCCTGCAATAAATTGTATATCATCAACTAATAGAACATCTATATTACGATATTTTTGCCTGAATTCTTCATTTTTATCATCTCTAATGGAATTAATCAATTCATTAGTAAATTTTTCTGAAGATACATATAATACTTTTGATTCACTATTCTCCGAGAGAATGAAGTGAGCTATTGAATGCATCAAGTGAGTTTTTCCTAACCCAACACCACCATATATAAAAAGAGGATTATATGCCTCTGCTGGTGATTCAGCAACCGCTAAAGCCGCAGCATGGGCTAATTTGTTGTTGTTACCTACAACAAATGTATCAAATGTATATCTAGAATTGAGGCTATTATATTCATTATTATTAATAGTAGGTTGTCTTTTGCCACTAGATCTTTTTTCTTCTCTTTCTATCTCGCTTGGCAGCATAAACTTAATGTTATATATTTCACCTACTATTTCTCTAATTGCGATTATGATCGATTTGCTATATTTTCTTTCTATATAGTCACGACCGATCTCATCATCTGTTTTTATTATGATTGTGTTATCATGTACTCTAATAGGCTCCAGATTTTCTAGAAAAGTTTTATAAGATATTTTTGAAATATCTGATTCATCCCTAAGTAGCTCTTGAATTTTGTCCCATTTTTCAATAACGGAATGACTCATCATATATCCTCCTTTGCATTATTCAGGGTATATTTCCCATATTAACGATACAATCATAATAATATAAAAATATACCGTAAAATGAACATACTTATTCATTTTCATCTTACTATCTACAGTATATAATACGCTATACAGAACTAATTTTCAATGAAATAATGTTGATGTGTGGATAAAAATTGTTGATAAGTTGGTTTCATAGTATGTTAATAGTGTGGATAACTTGGATAACTCCAATTTTATCCACATTGTGTTGATTAAAATAATGTACAGGCTGTTAATAGTTTTTAATGTGCATAAATATAACTAAAATTAGAACTGTAAATTTTTGTAAATCAATAACAAATTGTCGACTTATCCACATTTTTATTGACAGTTGTGGATAAATAGTTTTTAACATATTATCCACAAAATGTGGAAAAAACACAAAAAAATTGTGGATAAAAATTTGTAGGATTATTATTTAGACATAGTTCTACTGACTAGAAACATTTTTTTCTTGACTAGAAGATAGTTTTTTAATATAATTAGAATAGTGCTTTTATGTAGATGAATCTATGAAGCATTATTATTTTTCATTAGTATTAGTAAATTATATGTATTTTGATAAATTGCTTATCATTAAATGGTACATGTTATTTAATAAAAAAGAACATTGTTGTATACTATGTAATTTTAAAGGAGGTGCTTATTCATGAAAATGACATACCAACCTAAAACGAAACAAAGAAGTAGAGAACATGGTTTTAGAAAAAGAATGAGTTCTAAGAGTGGAAGAAGCGTTTTAGCAAGAAGAAGAGCAAAAGGTAGAAAAAAATTGTCAGCTTAAGGCCTCATTTTGTGGCCTTTTATACTATCCTCCAAACCTGATTTTACTAGAATTTATTGAATTGTTTTTAAGGTTTAATAGAGGTCTTATTACCTTATAGTATGGGAGGAAGTTATTTATGAACAGGACAGAATCGTTAAAGAAAAGAAAAGATTTCAAAATCGTTTTTAACAAGGGTAGATCCCTTGCAAATAACTATTTAGTTATGTATATTTATAGTAATGGAGATTCTATTAATCGGTTAGGAATCTCTGTAAGTAAAAAAGTTGGGAACAGTGTAGTTAGACATAGGGTCACTAGATTAGTAAAAGAAAATTATAGGCTTAATGAGAACAGAATAAAAACTGGATATAATATTGTTGTAATAGGAAGGGTCAACTCTTCAAATGCAAGTTTTAAAGATATAGAAAAATCATTAAACAACTTATTGAGAAAACATAACCTATTAGAATATAAAGAGAAGTGATATATATGAATGTCTTTAAAAATATTTCATTAAAATTTATAATTTTTTATAGAAAATTTATTTCTCCTTTAAAGAAGCCATCATGTATTTATACGCCTACTTGTTCAACGTATGCATATGAAGCTATAGTCAAGTATGGATTTCTAAAAGGAGCTTGGTTAAGTATTAAAAGAATCTTAAGATGTCATCCATTCCATAAAGGTGGATATGACCCAGTACCATAAAATATTAGGAGGAACTAATTTCATGTTATTGTCGAATATTGTTGTTCTAACACAGAGCAGTTCATTTATAATAGGTCCAATAGCTAAAGTTTTTGGTGCGATTATGGACGCTATATATAATTTATTTAGTGCAATAGGTATTGAATCTTTGGGAATCAGTATCATATTATTTACTGTTATTATTAGATTATTAATGTTGCCTTTAGCTTTTAAACAACAAAAATCAATGATTGGTATGCAAGCAATTCAACCAAAGCTAAAGAAAATACAAGACAAGTATAAAAATAAAAAAGATGCAGAATCTCAAAATAAGATGAGAATGGAAATGAGCCAGTTATATCAAGAACATAATGTAAGTCCTTTTGGAGGATGTTTACCATTATTAATTCAATTTCCTATTATCATGTCATTATTTCAAGTTCTCAGAAATATACCAGCTTATATCATGAGCATAAAAGGTATTTACCTTAGTATAATAGCTAGCGTAAGAGGTGTAGCAGGTTTTGGAGATTATATTACAAGTTTGAATGAGGCTGCTAAAATACCAGTTAAGAATTTTGATATAGCTTCTAACGATAAAGTTATAGATCTATTAAGTACTTTTAGTTCATCTGATTGGACTAAGTTTACTGACCACTTTAATTCAGTTGGAGATAAGATTGCACCACTTGTAAATCAGTTAACGGATATTAACTATTTCTTAGGCATCAATTTAGCAGACAAGCCTGACTTAATGTCTATTGGTCTCTTAATACCAGTATTGAATGTTGTTGTTCAGTTTTTAGTTTCTAAGACTACAATGAGCAGTAATAATAAAAATATGGACGAAAAACAAGCTGCTACTAATAAGACTATGATGTATACTATGCCTCTTATTACAGTATTCTTCGTTGTTACAATGCCAGCTGGTTTAGGTCTTTATTGGTTAACAAGTAGTTCTTTCCAATTAGTACAACAAATTGTAATCAACAATCATCTTAAAAAAGACAAAAAATAACCTAATAAATTTCGCATAATTTATAAAACAAAATAGAACTCACCATAGTTTGTAATGTTTATAAAATCCATAGGATAGCTTTATTATATATACAACTTTTATTTTTGGATTTTAAAATTGAATAGTTTATGTTTGTATAAAAGTTGAATATATAAAATTTAAGGAGGAAAGTTCTAAAATGAATTTTGTTGAAAAAACAGGAAAAAACGTTAATGATGCTATAACTGAGGCATTAATCGAATTGGGGACTACAAGTGATAAAGTTAACATTGAAGTTATCGATAAAGGTCCAACTGGTTTACTTGGTTTGTTTAGTTCAAAATTAGCTAAAGTTAAAGTTACTAAAAAAATAAATTTATCTGATGTAGCTACTGAGTTTTTAGAAAATATATTTAGGGTAATGAATCTAAAAGTTGAAATTGTGGCTCAACTAAAAGAGCAGAACTTGGATATTGAGTTAAGTGGTCCAAGCATGGGAGTTCTTATTGGTAAAAGAGGGCAAACACTGGATTCGTTACAATACTTAGTAAGTTTGGTAGTTAATAAGGAATCGGATAAGTATGTAAGAGTTAAATTGGATACAGAGAATTATCGTGAAAGAAGAAAAGAGACTCTTGAGAATTTAGCTAAGAATTTATCTTATAAAGTAAGAAAGACTAATAGAAAATTTAGCCTAGAGCCTATGAATCCTTATGAAAGACGAATAATTCATTCCACATTGCAGAATGATAAATATGTAGATACTCATAGTGAGGGAGAAGAACCATTTAGAAAAGTAGTAATTACACCTAATAATTTCAAAAAGTAATAAAAGGGGGCCTAAGCTCCCGTCTTTATAAAGACCCAAGCTTACGAGCATGGGTTTTTTATGATAATATAGGAAATAAGCAAAAAGGAGATTTGTTATGGTAAATAATACAATAGCAGCTATATCTACTTCATTATCTGCATCAGGTATTGGTATTATTAGAATAAGTGGAGAAGATGCTATTATCATTGCAGACAAATTATTTGTTTCAAAAAAGAAAAAAATGTTGATAGAACAGAAAACACATACAATCCATTATGGTAATATAATTAATCCAGAGTCAAATGAAATAATTGACGAAGTGCTTGTATCTGTTATGAAAGAACCTAATACGTATACGAAAGAAAATATAATTGAAATTAATTGTCATGGTGGGGTCATAGTAATGCAAAAGATACTTCATTTGGTTTTATCAAATGGAGCAAGATTGGCTGAACCTGGGGAATTCACTAAAAGAGCATTTTTAAACGGAAGAATGGATTTATCAAGTGCAGAAGCCGTTATAGATATTATAAACGCAAAAACTGAACTATCTTTGGAAAGCTCTGTTAATCAATTAAAAGGTAATATTTACCGGGAAATAAAGAATATAAGAAGTAAATTGATAGAATTGATAGCTCATATAGAAGCATCTATAGATTATCCAGAGTATGATTATGAAGAATTAGGCGAAGATATGGTGTTAAATAATCTTGATGGGATAAAAGAAAAAGTTAGTAAACTGTTAAATTCAGCTGATGATGGTAAAATTATTAGAGAAGGTATTAAAACAGTCATAGTGGGTAAACCAAATGTGGGTAAATCTTCCCTTATGAATGCGTTATTAAATGAAGATAGAGCTATTGTGACTGATGTAGCAGGTACAACTAGAGATGTCCTAGAAGAGTATATGAATATAAAAGGTATACCACTTAGAATAATTGATACAGCTGGAATTAGAGAAACAGAAGATATCGTTGAAAAGATTGGTGTTAATAAATCAGAAGAATTGGTTCAAGAAGCTGACTTGGTTATAATGATGTTGGATGCTTCAAGTGATTTGACTGAAGAAGATAGATATATATTTAATCTGATCAAAAATAAAAAAACAATTGTTTTATTGAATAAGATTGATCTTCCTGTTAGAATAACAGAAGAATTTGTTAATGAGGAAGTTAAGAATACTAAAGTTATATCTACATCGTTGAAAGATAATAAAGGCTTAGATGATATAGAAAAGGCTATAAAAGATATGTTTTTAATTGGTGATATCAATTTTAATGATAATTTGTATATTACCAATATACGACATAAAGTGTCTCTTGAGAATGCAATAGATAGTTTGAATTCTGTTAAGGAATCAATAGAAATGGGTATGCCTGAGGATTGTTGGTCTATTGATCTAAAGAATTCTTACGATTATCTAGGAGAGATTACAGGAGATAGTGTTAGTGATGATATTATTCATCAAATTTTTAGTCAGTTTTGTTTAGGTAAATAACTCAACTTTCCCACTTCAATATATTATGCAGGTAAGCTAATTAAAAGGCTTTATAGAATAAAAATATAGGTGTTTCTTCTATCTTTTTATTCTGTAAACCAAACCTATAACCCTTAATTTACCTGCATTAAATTAAAGGTGGGAAAGTTGAGCAAATAAGTTTTATTTATCCTGATAGCCTTGATGGACTAGAGTTTATGTAAAAGGAGTTAATGTATATGAGTTATATTGAAGGAAATTACGATGTAGCTGTTATAGGTGCTGGACATGCAGGGTGTGAAGCCGCTTTAGCTGCTGCCAGATTAGGTCTTGAAACAGTTATATTCTCGGTAAGTTTAGATAGTATAGCCATGATGCCATGTAATCCTAGTATAGGAGGAACATCAAAAGGTCATCTAGTTCGTGAAATAGATGCTCTAGGTGGTGAAATGGGTAAAAATATTGATAAAACGTATTTACAATCAAGGATGCTGAATACTGGTAAAGGTCCTGCAGTTCATTCTCTAAGAGCTCAAGCAGACAAATTTACCTATTCCAAGGAAATGAAAATAATCTTAGAAAACACTTCACACCTAACTATAAAACAAAGTGAAGTAACTGATATAATAGCTGAAGATGGTAAAATTACAGGAGTAAAAACTATTTCAGGTGCTGTATTTAATAGCAAAACAGTAATAATTGCTAGTGGAACCTATCTAAAGGCACGTTGTATATATGGGGAGGTTAGTATTAATAGTGGACCCAATGGTCTGCTTGCAGCTAATCATCTTACTGATAGTCTAAGAAATTTGGGAATTGAGATGTACAGATTCAAAACTGGTACTCCTTCAAGAATTGACAAGAGTACAGTTGATTTTAATAAAATGGATGAACAAAAAGGTGACGAAAGAATTGTTCCATTCTCATTCATGAATACAGAAGAGGAAATCAAGAGAGACCAAATATCATGCTGGTTAACTTATACTAATGCAGATACTCATAGTATCATTAAGAAAAATCTTGATAGATCACCTCTTTACAGTGGAGTTATAGAGGGTACGGGTCCAAGATATTGCCCTTCCATAGAAGATAAAGTTGTTAGATTCCAGGATAAAGAGAGACATCAAGTTTTTCTAGAGCCAGAAGGTGAATATACTAATGAGATGTATGTTCAAGGAATGTCAAGTTCTCTTCCAGAAGATGTTCAAAGAGATATGTTAAGAACTCTTCCAGGTTTAGAAAAATGTGTAATCATGCGACCAGGTTATGCTATTGAATATGATTGTATCAATCCTTTACAATTAAATTCTACACTTGAGTTCAAGAATATCTCTGGTCTATATAGTGCGGGGCAGTTCAATGGAAGTTCAGGATACGAAGAAGCAGCTGCACAAGGGCTTATAGCTGGTATTAATGCTAGTATGAAGATATTAGGAAAAGAACAGATAGTGTTGGATAGGTCTGATGCCTATATAGGAGTTCTTATTGATGATCTGGTTACAAAAGGTACTAATGAGCCTTATAGAATGATGACATCAAGAGCTGAATATAGATTATTGTTAAGACAGGATAATGCAGATATTAGATTATCATCAATAGGTCACAAAGTAGGATTGATCTCCGATGAAAGACATAATAGTGTTATAGAAAAAGATAAGAAGATAGATGAAGAAATAAATAGATTGAAGAATACTACGGTAGGTGCTAATAAAGAGGTTAATGACTTTTTAGAAAAGTATGATAGCTCTACATTACGTTCTGGCAGTACATTAGCTGAATTACTTAGACGTCCAGAGCTTAATTATGATGTATTAGGAGAAATTGATAAGAGTAGACCACAACTTGAACCAGATGTAATAGAACAAGTTAATATTTCTCTTAAGTATGAGGGATATATAAGTCGTCAACAAAAGCAAGTTACACAGTTCAAGAAGTTAGAGAAAAAATATCTACCAGATGATTTGAATTATGAAGATATAAAAGGACTTAGAATAGAGGCTATGCAAAAACTTAATAGTGTCAAACCAAGGTCTATAGGTCAAGCGTCTCGTATATCAGGTGTGTCACCAGCAGATATATCTGTATTATTAGTGTATCTTGAACAACTAAGAAGAAATTATAATTCTTAGGTTAATGGATACCTATAAGCTATAAATAATAATAAGTTAGGATGATGATATGAGATACAATCATATACTAATAGAAGGTGCAGAGAAATTAGGTTTTAAACTAACAGATAATCAGGTAAAACAATTTGATAAATATTATGAGATGTTGATTGAATGGAATAATAAGATCAATCTTACTTCTATTGTGGATGAACAAGAAGTTATCATCAAGCATTTTTTGGATAGTATAGCTATAAAAAATGTTATGGACCTAAGTATAAGCAACAGCTTGATTGATTTAGGTACAGGGGCAGGATTTCCAGGTATCCCCCTCAAGATAGTATATCCTCATCTTAAGGTGACATTGGTTGATTCTCTTAATAAAAGAATTAATTTTTTGTCAAATGTTATAGATGAACTGTTACTTGATGATATTGTATGTATTCATTCAAGAGCTGAAGATCTAGGTAATACTGATATTTATAGAGAGCAATTTGATATATGTGTATCAAGAGCAGTTGCAGATTTATCTGTTCTTAGTGAGTATTGTATTCCATTTGTTAGATGTGGAGGTTATTTTATACCTTATAAATCCAGTAAATCAAGTGATGAGATTGAAATATCTAGAAATGCTATCAGTAAATTAGGAGGATTTTTAGAAGAAACCCAGAATGTTGAAATTCCTTTTTCTGAGATAGAAAGATCATTTGTTCTTATTAAAAAGGAAAAGATTACGCCTAATAAATATCCAAGAAAAGCTGGTAAACCTAAGAAAAATCCTTTGAGATAAATAATATTTCCTGGGAAATAATTTTGATTTTGTTAGGATTTTTGATATAATAAGTATAAGATAAAATAGAGAAAAATAATGTTTAATGATTTTCTATACATGATATTTTCAACATCCTAATTATTATATTTTGTATAGAATTTAAATGGGTATTAATGTTTGAGAATTATTATAATGATATGTAATAAGATAGATTTTAAAATACAATTAGTGTAATTTATTAAAATCAAAATTATATTAGCTCTTAATGCAGAGGGTGTTCCCTGAACATCTTAATATAAATAAATTAACTAAAGAAGAGAGGAATAGTTTTGAGTATGATTAATGAATATAATGTAACCTTCATTTCTGTTAATAATATTAGACCTAATCCATATCAGCCTAGAAGAGTATTCGATAAATTAATGTTAGATGAATTAGCTAATTCAATTAAAGAATTTGGAATAATGCAGCCTATTAGTGTTAGACGGATTAATGATGAATATTATGAACTTATCGCTGGTGAACGAAGATTGAGAGCTAGTAAATTAGCTGGTCTTACAGAGATACCTGCAATTGTTATTGATGTAAATGATAAAGATAGTGCTGTTATAGCATTAGTAGAAAACTTACAAAGAGAAAATCTTAATTATATTGAAGAAGCAGAAGGCTATTATAATCTAATCAATGATTATGATTTAACACAGGATGAGGTTGCTAAACAAGTAGGTAAAAGCCAATCTACCATAGCTAACAAGTTAAGATTACTTAAATTAAGTAATAATGTCAAAAAAGTTCTACTTGATAACAGTTTGTCTGAGAGACATGCTAGAGCTTTATTAAAATTACCTAATGAAGAGTTACAGCTTAATATTCTTAATAAAGTAGTTGAACAATCTCTGAACGTTAAAAAAACTGAAGAGTTAATTGATAGAACATTAAATAGATTAATTGAACAAGTAAACAAGAAAGATAAAGCAAAGGTAAAAAGATATCTAAAAGATATAAGAATATTTACTAATACTATTAAGCAGGCAGTTGATATGATGGAGAGTTCAGGTATTGATATTGATTATAAGGTAAAAGAAGTAGATGATTCTTATGAGATAAATATAGTTATACCTATGAACTAATAAGATTAATATGTACATATTTCTTATCTTAAGAAAGTAATACCTTTTAAGCCTATGAAATATCTACGTTTTCATATGCATCAAGGAAACTTTCTTAACGACTAAAAGAAGGGTAGTGTTACTTATGATTAATGCTATATATATTAATGGCGATAAAAATATTGAAGATGCTATTTTTGTTAGGGACAAGGTTTTTGTGAATGAGCAAAATATTGATTATAATATAGTTTTTGATGGCGAAGATAAAGAAGCGGTACATGTAGTTGTATATGAAGATAAAAACCCTGTAGGGACAGGTAGAATGATTATACAAGACAATCTTTATCTTATAGGGAGAATTGCTGTATTAAAAGAAAAGAGAGGTAACTATTACGGAGATCTAATAGTTAGAATGCTGATTCAAAAAGCTTTTGATACAGGTGCTGATTTTGTAGAAGTTCATTCTCAATTACCAGCAGTTAATTTTTATAAAAAGATTGGATTTGAAGAATGTGGAGAAGTGTATCAAGAAGCTGATATTGAACACATTAATATGCGACTTGAAAAAGGTAAAATGAAGAGAAAATGTAATTGCAAATAATAGTATATTAAAATTGCCTCCTTAATCAATAGGGAGGCAATTAATATTTTAGATTAATATTTATTATATTTTTTATAAAATTACGATTGTGTTAATTAAAATAAATATTACAAATGTCTATTATATCAGCAGGCTTTTCTAAATGAGGCAATAGTTTAGTATCATGTACATATGAATATTCTATTGCTGGATTTAGGGTTAAATAGCTGTTGATAATATCTTCTGAGTTATCATTATCTCCAGTTAATATATAAATGCTATTGTTAATATTTTCTATTGCACTATTAATGGAGACATTCAAATACTTGCAACATTTTGAGGCATATAAAAATTTGTTATTTGATCCTTGTAGGTGTGAAGCTTCATGGTATATAGTTATATATTTTTTTCTTACCAATTTTTTATTGTAGTAAAATCTCTTCTTCAGGTTAGTTCTCAAAATATATTTAGAGCAAGCAATATTATATATTGTTGTTCCTAATATAGGTGTTTCCAACACATATTTTAATAGTTTATCCTTTTTACTAGGATTTTTTTGAAGTGATGCTATACTGGTTGGGTTAATGAATAGTAATTTGTCAAATATATCTGGATTTTGATAACAAGCCATAGTAACAAATGATGAACTAGAAGAAGAAGCAATTACATCTGTTTTTTCTTTTATGACTTCATTAACGAAATCAGATATCAATTGAACATATAAAAAAGCCGTATACGTAATTTTAGGTTTGTCTGATCTACCATAACCAATTAAATCTAATGTATAGACAGTATGATTGGCTGATAGGTTCTTAACTATTTTTCTGAATTCATAGTCTGAACTTCCCATATATAAACTATGAATCAATAGTATTGGTTTCCCTTTTCCTTGTACAGTATAAAATAATTTACCAAATTTCCACCCATAATAATAACTATTGCATGAGAATAGATTATTCCTGATAGTAGAGGTTATGAATATTATTTTATTTATTAACGAGATTGTAATTAACGATACTAAAAAGTAAAATAGATTTTTTGTATGTTTTTTCACTTGCTTTCTCCTTTCTATTATTTTACCTTATAGGAAAGATATGTTCTTCCTATTTTTACCATTGTGTGTTGAACAAATTCATTATACCACATATTTATATAAGATATAGTATAGAACTTTTTTATTATTGTTTTATAGGTATTACGTCTACTATCTATTATGTAGCAAATTAGGAAAAAATTCAATAGAATTATTTAGAATTTATAAAAACGTAATAGTTTGTTAAATTTTCCAATTAAAATACTGAAAATAATAATATTTTATATTATTATATAACAAAAAATATTATTATATAATATGTTTGAATAAAATTATGTAAAATGTTACTAAATTCATTTAGTTTTTATGTTCCTATTTGCTGGAACATTTTAACTCCTAAGATAGTACTAATATACGTAATTTGCTTGTATTATAATATACTTTAATGATATAATAATATATCTAAAAGTTTAGGTTATATTTTGTCAGTAGGTGTTAAAAAAATGTATAAAAATGTAATGGAAAAATTGGATTCCATAATTAATGATACGAAAGAAATAATAAAAGAAAGAAATAAAGAGATTTATGAAATAAGTTCTTTCATTAAAAAGAGATATGTAGAAATAGAAGATAAATTTACAATTCTGAAAGATGAAGCTAACGACATTATAAATAATGTGGCAACGTTAGAGAAAAAGTTAAATCTTAGCAAAACAAAATTATCCATTATTAACAAAAATTGTCATCTGTATACAGATGACGAAATTAAGTTGGTCCAAAAGGAAATTGAAGATATAAAGAATAGGCTTTCACTTGAATATGAAAAAGAAATGGAAATAGTGCATAAGAGGGATAATCTAGAAAATCAGCTTAAAACTATTAGGCAGATAGCTGAAAAATCTGATTATGTAAGTAATAATCTAGATTTTGCATATGACATTTTATCTGGTGAACTTAACGAAATCAATAATGAAGTTAATAATATGTATACAAAAGAAATATGGGGATTGAAAGTTATAAAAGCTCAGGAAGAGGAAAGGTTAAGAATTTCTAGAGAAATGCATGATGGACCATCACAGAACCTATCTAATCTTATTCTCAAGACTGAACTATGCATTAAATTATTAGATAAGGATATTGATAGAACTAGATTGGAATTACAGTCTCTCAAATCTATTATAAGAACAACTATTGATGAAACTAGAAGGATGATCTATAATCTCAGACCAATGGCTTTAGATGATCTTGGTTTAGTTCCTACCTTAGAAAGATATATAGATAAAATTAGAAATGAAGTTAATTATGATATAACCTTAGATGTGATGAACGGGGAAGATAATGTTAATTCTATTATTTCTTTAACTTTATATAGAATTGTTCAAGAAGCAATAAATAATGCTAAAAAGCATTCTAATGCTGCTAATGTAAATATTAAGCTTAACTATAATTCGGAATTTATTGAATTGATAATAAACGATGATGGTGATGGCTTTGATATAAATAATGTAAAACTTAACATGGAAAATAATAGAGGGTTTGGTATTACTATGATGAGAGAAAGAACTAACTTATTAATGGGTGAATATAAGTTAAAATCTGAGAGGGGAATGGGTACAACAATCTATGTAAAGATACCTATTTTGGAAAGCAAGGAGGATATTAATGAATAACATTAAAATACTTATCGCAGATGACCATTCAATGGTTAGAGAGGGTCTTAAACAATTAATTGAGCTGGAAGATGATATAGAAGTCATTGATCAAGCCGGGGATGGTTCAGAGGCAATTCAAAAGATCGTAGAGGGCAATCCTGATGTTGTGTTGCTTGATATTAATATGCCTCGTATGAATGGACTAGAGGTCATAAAATATCTGAACGAAAATAATATTCCAACTAAAACACTGATATTAACTATTCATAATGAAGTAGAATATCTGTACAAAGCATTTGAAATTGGTGTTCAAGGATATGTACTAAAAGATTCTGAATCAGATGTTTTAATTAAAGCTATCAGAACCATATATAATGGTGAGTCTTATATACAACCAAATATGGCATCTTTATTATTTAAGAGAATGAATAATACTAGAGAAGAAAAAGAAGTAGGGTTCAATAAGTTAACTAAGAGGGAAATAGAAGTTTTGAAACTTATTACCGAAGGTATGTTAAATAAAGAAATAGCACATAATCTATGTATTAGTGAAAAGACAGTAAAAAATCACGTATCAAATATATTCAAGAAAATCAATGTATCAGATAGAACACAAGCTGCAGTTTATGCAATTAAAAATAATATAGTAGATATTTTTTAATTAATCCTCTTCAATTTGTTAAATGGACTTTTAATAGATTGAGGAGTAACTAGATATCAGTTGTTGAAGTTTAAGTTAATGAGCCTTAATACTAGACAAATAGGTTTATTTAATGTATAATTTTTATAATTCACTTATTGTACTCTCGTCTTCGGTGGACGAGAGTTTTTAATAATTAATAATTTATTTTACTTAATAAATTAATGAACAGTTGATATACGATTTTTAATAGATTATTAAGATTATACTTTTATGAAAGGAAGTTATATAATGGAGTTTAAAAAGGTTATTGTTGAGTTGTTGTCTAATATTATATCTGATTTCCCAGAAAATGAAATTGATGAATTAATTGAAATTCCTTCTAATTCCGAAATGGGGGATTTTGCTTTTCCTTGTTTCAAATTAGCTAAAATATTCAGGAAAGCACCTAATATGATTGCTGCTGATATTGGAGAAAAAATTGGTTCTTCAGATTATTTTTCAGATATAAAAATTGTAGGTGCATATGTCAATTTTTATGTTAATAAGAAAAAATATGTAGAAAGTGTTTTAGGTAATAGAGATGCTATAAATGGTAAATTAGATTGTGGTGAAGGAAAAACTATCGTACTAGATTATTCTTCTCCTAATATTGCTAAACCATTTCATATTGGACATCTTAGAACTACTATAATTGGTAATGCATTGTATAATATCCATGAACATCTAGGATATAAATGTGTAGGTATAAATCACTTAGGTGATTGGGGTACACAATTTGGTAAACTTATAGTTGCATACAAGTTATGGGGTTCAAAGGAAAAAATTGAAAAAGATGGTATTAATGAGTTAACTAATATCTATGTCAAGTTTCATGAGGAAGCAGAGAAAAATCCTCAATTGGATGATGATGCAAGAGCATGGTTCACTAAGATGGAGAATGGTGATGAAGAAGCCTTAGCTCTATGGCAATGGTTTAAAGATATTAGTTTAAAAGAATTTAATAGAATCTATGATATGTTAGATATAAAATTTGATTCTTATGCAGGTGAAAGTTTCTATAATGACAAAATGGATGTTGTTATAGAGGAATTAGATGATAAAGGATTAATCAAGATTAGTGAGGGTGCTAAGATTGTTGAATTAGAAGATGATAATATGCCACCATGTCTAATTACCAAGAAAGATGGTAGTACTCTATATGCAACAAGAGATATTACAGCTGCTATTTATAGAAAGAAAACATATGATTTTGAAAAGTGTATCTATGTTACAGCATTTGATCAAAATCTACATTTTGCGCAGTGGTTCAAGGTTATTGACAAAATGGGTTATGATTGGCATGATAAGTTGATTCATGTTCCTTATGGTTTAGTTAGTATGGAGTCTGGAAAATTATCAACAAGAAAGGGTAAAGTTATTTACTTAGAAGAATTGTTGAATGAGTCAATTGAAAAGACTAAGCAGATTATTGAAGAAAAGAATCCTAATCTTAAGGACAAGGAAGAGGTTGCTAAGATTGTTGGTATAGGTGCTATTCTATTCAATGATATGTATAATAATAGAATTAAGGATGTAGTTTTCTCATGGGATAAGGTTCTTAACTTTGAAGGTGAGACAGGACCTTATGTTCAATATACTTATGCTAGGGCTTCTAGTGTATTGAGGAAAGCTGAGTATGATAGCAAAGGTGAGAGTATAAATTATGATTTATTAACTGATGATTTGGCTTTTAATGTAGTTAAGACTTTACAGAGATTCCAAGGTGTAGTAGTTGATGCAGCTGAGAAGTTGGAACCATCTTTTATTTCTAGATATGTTGTTGATCTGGCACAGGAATTTAATAGATTTTATCATAACTGTCCTATTATAGTTGATGATATGGAATTGAGAAATGCTAGGTTGGAGATTGTTAGTATTGTTAGAGATGTTATCAGGGAGGCTTTAAGGTTGTTGGGTATTAAGGCACCTGAGCAGATGTAATAGATGTAAATATAGTAGTAGATGTATTTAGTGACCTATGGTTGAGTTTATTGTTTGATAAATTCGGCTGTAGGTTTTTTTGTTGTTTCATGTGAAATGGAGTAGTAATTATTGGGGGCTACACGGAAGTATACGATAGTAATAAATAGTTAGTTTTACTGCGCCTTACTCCAAGGAACGGTCTACGTAAAACTAACTATTTATTACTTGGAGATTGGGTGTAGAGGGATTAAGTTAGTATGGTTATTAAGGGTTGAGGTGAAGTAGGATAGGTTAAAGGATTAGGTAATTATTATATTATGGTGGATTGTAATTCAAGAATGAGGTAGTGAGATGTTTCACGTGAAACAATGGGGTAGTAATTATTGGGGGCTACACGGAAGTATACGATAGTAATAAATAGTTAGTTTTACTGCGCCTTACTCCAAGGAACGGTCTTCGTAAAACTAACTATTTATTACTTGGAGATTGGGTGTAGAGGGATTAAGTTAGTATGGTTATTAAGGGTTGAGGTGAAGTAGGATAGGTTAAAGGATTAGGTAATTATTATATTATGGTGGATTGTAATTCAAGAATGAGGTAGTGAGATGTTTCACGTGAAACAATGGGGTAGTAATTATTGGGGGCTACACGGAAGTATACGATAGTAATAAATAGTTAGTTTTACTGCGCCTTACTCCAAGGAACGGTCTACGTAAAACTAACTATTTATTACTCGAAGTTTGGGCATAGAGGAATAAGTTAATATGGTTACTAAAGAGAAAACGAAGTAAGATAAGTACATGAGTTAATTGATATCAGATTATAACAGAATAATAAATGAAGAATGATATAGCATGATGTTTCACGTAAAACAAATGGATAATAAGTATTAATTGGCTAGACGGAGATAATAACAACTATAAATGTTTCACGTGAAACATTTATACTAAGGAACTTGGAGCTAATATGAAATAAGGTAGCAAGTTGATAATACTACCGTATTTCATGAATAAATAGATACACCCTAATAAGTAATAGAAATGTATACATTTTCTAGAGAAACAAGCCATATAGCATAATTAATCTATCTACAGAAAATACAAACCCTATAGAGCATATCTAATGATTCACGTGAAACATTCATAAGATTACACAACAAACTAAATTTACCCAATTACACGTATATAAGTGTGATAAATAGTTAGTTTTACGAAGACCGTTCCTTGGAGTAAGGCGAAGTAAAACTAACTATTTATCACTACGATAACTACCGTGTAGCCCCCCAATCTAATTCACCACTAACAAACTAACTACTACCAACTAATATCCTTTAAATCAAATAACCCACTAACCTAATACCACCACTAATCAACAAAACAACTCCTTAAACCTATCCTGTATTACCAATAACCCCTCAAATTTCACCCACTCAACCCACAACCACTTATACCACCTCTACCTATATCCAAATTTTAACTAAATCTATCTAAAAAAATAGATTTAAAAAACCTATTGTGATATAATTAATAAAACGATATCCGAAAGAAGGGAATAATAATGGGAAGAATAATAGCCGTAGCTAACCAAAAAGGTGGTGTTGGTAAGACAACTACATCTGTAAATTTATCTTCTTGCTTAGCTGAAAAGGGGAAAAAAGTACTTACTCTAGATATTGATCCGCAAGGAAATACTACTAGAGGTTTAGGAATAGATAAGAGGAAGTTAAAGAATACTACATATGAGTTGCTTTTAGGACAAGCACCATTGAAAAAGTGTATAATCAAAAATGTATTCAAGAATATATCCCTTTTGCCTGCTGACGTTGATTTGGCTGGTGCAGAGATAGAGTTGATTGGAATGGATGATAATAGTTTCATATTGAAGAAGGAAATTGATCAAGTAAGAGATAAGTATGATTACATAATTATTGATTGTCCACCATCATTAAGTACATTGACAGTTAATGCTTTGACTACAGCGGATACAGTTTTAGTGCCTATACAGTGTGAATTCTTTGCTTTAGAGGGATTATCACAGCTTATGTATACTATTAACTTAGTTAAGAAGAGATTGAATCCTAATCTTGAGATTGAAGGAGTAGTATTTACAATGTATGATGCTAGGACTAATTTGTCTATGCAGGTAGTGGATGAAGTTAAAAAAGAGCTGAAGAGGACAAATATCTATAAAACAATAATACCAAGAAATGTTAGATTGGGAGAAGCGCCAAGTCATGGAGTACCGATTAATATATATGATTCTAATTCAAAAGGTGCAGAAAGTTATAGGTTATTAGCAGATGAAGTGATAAATAGGAAGGATGTTTAGAAATGGCTGCCGTAAAAAGAGGGTTAGGAAAAGGTCTATCTGCTCTTATTACAGATGATCTTGAACAAGAAATCACTGATAAAAGTAAAGGTATAGTTAAAATAAATATTAATGAAGTAGGCCCCAATAAAGAACAACCACGAAAAAAGTTTGATGAAGACCAATTACAGGAGTTGTCAGATTCCATAAAACAATATGGAGTTATTCAGCCGTTGATAGTTATTAAGAAGAACAAATATTATGAAATAGTTGCTGGTGAAAGAAGATGGAGAGCGGCTAAATTAGCTGGCTTGAAGGAAGTACCAGTAATAATTAAAGGTTATACACCTAGAGAGAAACTAGAAGTATCACTTATAGAAAATATACAAAGAGAGAATCTTAATCCTATAGAAGAAGCGTTTGCATATCAAAAACTTATAAATGATTTTAAGTTAAAACAGGATGATGTGGCTGAAAAAGTTTCAAAAAGTCGTTCTGCAATAGCAAACTCCATGAGATTATTGAATCTGGATGAAAGAGTACAGAGGATGATAGTTGATGAGATGATTTCTAGTGGACATGCCAGAGCATTATTAGCAATAAAAGATGGTGAGATTCAATATAATATCGCAAATAGAGTATTTGATGAAAAATTAAGTGTTAGAGATACAGAAAAACTCATCAAGAGCATTACAAAACCTAAGCTCCCTAAAAAAGAATCAAGAAACGATGAAGCCTTATCTGCTATATATAAAGATGTAGAAGAAAGGTTTAAAGAGATTCTTGGAACAAAAGTTACTATCAATCGTAAAAGTAAGAAAAAGGGGAAAATAGAAATAGAGTATTACTCAGATGATGAGTTAGAAAGATTAATTGAATTAATTAATTCAATCAAGGAAGGATAGTTTTTAGATGGAGATGTTAAATTATTATATTTCTAATAATGTTGAATTAATAGTAACAGTATTATGTGGTATAACCTTATTAATGTTAATATTATTGATTATTAATTCTATTAGAATAAAGAAATGGAAAAATAAGTATTATCAATTTATGAACTCTAAGGAAGACTTTAATATTGAAGATGTATTGCAAAAAAATATTAAAGATATAGATGGACTAAAGGATATTCTTCATAAGCAGAAACTTGATATAAGAGAAATGGAAAAACATGTTAGACAATCTATTGAGAAAGTTGCTGTTGTTAAATATAATGCCTTTGATAATATGGGTGGGCAATTAAGTTTTGTTTTAGCATTATTGAATCAAACAGATAGTGGTATTTTGTTGAATGGTATGCATAGCAGAGAAGGCTGCTATATGTATGTAAAAGAAATAAAGGATGGTAAAAGCGAAAAAGTTCTTTCAGAAGAAGAAAAAGCAGCTTTGGAAAAGGCAATGAAACAATAAGGAAAACAATTAACAATATTTAATTTTCATATTATATTTTATTGACTCTTGGTAATACTATTATTATTACTAGGAGGTGTTCTAATGGTCATATTAGTACAAGATGGATTAGATAATATTGAAAACTATTTAATAGGTAGAGGCTACAAAGTAATACATGGGAATACTACTACTAAAACTCATGATATATATATTTATTCAAGTTCTGCATATAAAGGTTTATATAATGAGATTTTTAGTAATAACATGCATAATTCTATAGAAACAAATAATGTATTAATGATTAATGCTAATAATAAATCTTATGCAGAGGTAGAAGATATAATTAATAGTAGAAAATATAGCAGTTTATTTGAAAGTGAGGGCTTTTTTTGAGATACAAGATGTTAGTACTTGATATGGATGACACACTTCTAGATGATGATTTAAGTATATCTACAGATAATATCAAAGCTATACAAGAAGCTAATAGTAAAGGAACAATAATAACTATTTGTTCTGGCAGGGTAAGTAAGTCAATTATAAATATTATTAAACAACTTGGAATCGCAAATGATAATGATTATTATATATCCTATAATGGTGCTGTTATCAATGACTTAAAAGGTAATAATATTTTTTATGAACCACTGCCACAAGATATACTTCCAAAATTGATTGATATAGGTAGAGAATATGGAGTTGATATTCAACTCTATGATAAAAAAGGAGTAATTGTAGAACAGGTTACTTCAAGGACGGAGACTTATCAAGGACTTAGTAACATAGCAGCTGATGTAGTGGACGATCTTAAAAACTATGATAAATCAATCAAAATATTATATAACTATGATGATATTAAGATATTGGAAAAGATGCAAGAACATATCATAGAGTTATATAATGATAAAGTTAATGTATTCTTTTCAAAACATACATATTTAGAAGTATTGAGTAAGAAAGCTAACAAAGGTATAGCATTAGAATATCTTGCCAATTATTTACATATAGATAAGGAAGAAATAATAGCTGTAGGAGATAGCTTCAATGATAAATATATGATTAAATATGCGGGTATGGGAGTAGCCATATGTAATGCTAGAGAAGAAATAAAAGAAATGGCGAATTATGTAACAAAATGTAACAACAATCAAAGTGGAGTTGCAGAAGTAATAAATAAATTCATATTAAAAGATTTTTAAATGAATATCATTTTTATTTATTTCAATTACTATGATAAAGTTAATATTTATATATAACAAAAAAGAAGGGAAAAATGGCAACCCTTCTTTTTTGTTATCATTTACATTATATATTTATTTTCCGTAGTAAGCTTTTTTGTATAAGTCAACTAATTCTTTTACTAAAGGTAATCTTGGGTTAGCAGGAGTACACTGATCTTCAAATGCTCTGTCTGCTAAATAATCAACTTTACTTAGGAATTCTTTTTCATCTACACCAAAATCTTTTATTGTAGTTTTTACATTAAGTTCTTTCATAAGCTTTCTAACTGCATTAGCTAGTGATTTTACGCCTTCTTCTGGTGTCTTACAAGGTAAGTTAAGGTGCTTAGCTATGTCAGCATATTTTTCAGGAGCTATGAATTTTTCATATTTAGGGAATGAAGCAAATTTTGTTGGAGTTTTGCTTCCGTTATATTCTATAGTATGTGGTAATAATATAGCGTTAGCAGCACCATGAGGTATATGGAATTCTCCACCTAATTTATGAGCCATTGAGTGGTTTACACCAAGGAATGCATTTGTGAATGCCATACCAGCCATACATGAAGCATTATGCATTTTTTCTCTTGCTACAGCGTCATTACCATTTTTGTAAGCTCTTGGTAAATATTCAAATACTAATTCAGCAGCTTTTAGAGCAAGTGCATCTGTATAATCAGAAGCTAAAACAGAAACATAAGCTTCTAAAGCATGTGTCAATACATCAAGTCCAGTATTAGCTGTTACACCAGCAGGTACTGACATTACGAAATCTGGGTCGATTATTGCTACATCCGGAGTTAATTCATAGTCAGCTAGAGGATATTTGATTCCTTTTTCTTTATCAGTGATAACTGCAAATGAAGTTACTTCTGATCCTGTACCTGATGTAGTAGGTATAGCAACAAATCTTGATTTATTACCCATAGTAGGGAATTTGTATACACGTTTTCTTATATCCATGAATTTGAGAGCCATGTCACTGAATCTTGCTTCTGGATGTTCGTAGAATAACCACATTCCTTTTGCAGCATCCATAGCTGATCCACCACCTAATGCGATAATTACATCAGGATCGAATTTTTGCATCATTTCTGCACCTTTTTTAACTGTTTCGATAGATGGGTCAGGTTCAACATCAGTAAATACTTCACAATGTATACTATCAGTTCTATTTCTTAAATGATAAAGAATCTTATCAACGTATCCGAATTTTACCATGAATGGGTCAGTAACTATGAAAGCTTTTTTGATATTTTGCATTTTACTTAAGTATTGTACTGAACCTGGTTCAAAGTATATTTTTTCTGGAATCTTAAACCATTGCATATTCACTCTTCTATTCGCCACTCTTTTCTTATTTATTAGATTAACAGCTGTTACATTTGATGTTGTTGAGTTTCTTCCGTAAGAACCACAACCAAGTGTAAGAGATGGCATATTAGTATTATATATATCTCCAATTGCTCCATGAGTAGAAGGAGAATTGATTATTATACGACCAGTTTTTAATCTGGAAGAGAATTGCTTGATTACTTCATCATCATTAGAGTGAATAACTGATGAGTGGCCAAGACCACCAATCTCAACCATTTTTTCACATAGATCAATACCATCTGTAGCATTTTTAGCTTTTATGATAGCTAATACAGGAGATAATTTTTCTTTGGATAATGGATATTCATGTCCAACTCCATCAAGTTCACAACATAAAACCTTTGTATCTTCTGGTATATCTATATTAGCTAATCTAGCAATCTCTACAGGTGCTTTACCTACTATTGCTGGATTAACAGCACCTTTTTCAAGGTTCATAACAACGCCTTCTAAGCGTTTAGTTTCTTCTTTAGTTGTAAAGTAGCAGTTTTGTTTTTTCATGTAATCTGTTACTTGTTTATATATAGGTTCTTCAATGATTGCTCCTTGTTCAGATGCACAAATCATTCCGTTGTCAAATGCTTTTGATAAGATTAAATCTGTTGCAGCTCTTTCAACATCAGCAGTTTTTTCTATGAAGCAAGGTACGTTACCAGGTCCAACACCAAGTGCAGGTTTTCCAGTTGAATAAGCTGATTTAACCATTCCAGATCCACCTGTAGCAAGTACTAAAGCAACACCAGGATGGTTCATCAATGTATTTGTTGCTTCTAATGAAGGCATTTCTATCCATTGAATACAGTTTTCTGGAGCACCAGCTTTTACAGCTGCATCTCTTACAATTCTTGCTGCTTCAGCAGAACACTTTTGAGCTGAAGGATGGAATGCAAAGATGATTGGGTTTCTTGCTTTTGCTGAAATAATAGCTTTAAATAATGTAGTTGAAGTTGGGTTAGTAACAGGAGTTACACCAGCAACAACACCAACAGGTTCTGCAACTTCCATGTAATCTTCTTCTTTATTAATGTTAGTGATACCTACTGTTTTTTCATATTTGATACTATGGTAGATATATTCTGTTGCAAACATATTCTTAGTTATTTTGTCTTCATATACTCCTCTACCAGTTTCATCAACAGCTAGTTTAGCTAAATACATATGTTTGTCTAATCCAGCAAGTGACATTTCTTTAACAATGTTATCTACTTGTTCTTGGTTAAGTTGTAAATATTCGTCTAATGCTTTTGTAGCTTTTGATACTAATTCGTCAATCATTTTTGGCACATCAACATTTGGTTTATCATTAGTTTTAGTGACTTTTGTGTTTGCCATAATTATATACCTCCTAGATATTTTTAATATTAGTTTTCCCTATTTTGTAATTATAAATGCGACAAGTAGTCGCTTAATAAATTGATTTCTACATATAAATAATGTTAAAATATTAACAATTATTTTCAAAAAAATATTACACTGACATAATAGCAAATTGATAATATTTTGTCAATAACTAAAATAAAAATATACAAAATAAAATATACAATATAACTATAAATACTGTATACAAGACAGCATATTTCACATAACAAAGATTATAATATAGTTATTATATATAAAAAAACACTATAGATATTTAATGATACTTCTTATCTTGAGAAGTTATGATATCAAATATAATTAAAAATAGTTAAATTTATAACAATAAATTGCGATTTAGAAAACTTAACAGATCAGTTAAATAGGATATAAAAAATAACGAAAAATATAATTTACTTAATATAAATAGCTATTATTATATAGGTAATGTTTTAATTAAATTCATATATTTTAAATATGAGATTATAATATATTTTAAGGTATATTAATTGATAAAATAACAATTTATTATATAGATTAGTATATGAAATATGAACTATTTTACTTCTTTTTGATAGAAAAAAATTAGAGAATAGGTCTTTGTAACTAATATAAAAATAACCTGCGTTTCAGGGGGGGAATAAAACGCAGGTTGAGGGGGGTATTAGATGATGTACCATATTATTGAGGCTTATTTCCTAAACCAAAATCCTCATAAATAAAACATTGTAAATAAATGGTACATTAATAATGATTACCATAATAAGTCTTTTTATTCATTTATTTCAATTTTAATTGAAGATACTATAAAAAAATGATATGATTATATCAACTGTAAAGAGATTTTTATTTAGTAACGAATAATGATAAAGAACAAATAATTATCTTTAGAAACTTGATTAATATTTTTTATTGGATTATTTATTAATGAGTAATAGTTAATAGAGATTTTTTAGCCGTTCTGTAGGTGGGATTTAATGAGAAGAGTACTAATAGACAATTTAAAAGGTAATGAGAGAGTAGCACGACCAGTTTATTCATTAAATGGTAGCTTTCTTTTATCAAAGGGGATTCATATTAAGAAATCTTATGTTGTTCGTTTAAGAGAGCTAGGAGTAGATTACATCTATATAGAGGATGAATTATCTGAAGGTGTTGAATTAAAAGATTTTATTGAAGAAAAGACAAGAGAAAACTGTAAAAAAGAAGTTAAAAAAGTATTAGAGAATTATAGTACCCAAGGACATCTAGAATTAACTAATATTGTATCAGCTGCTCAGGATATTGTTGAGGATGTATTGACCCAACGTAATATTATTGTTAATCTAGTTGATATCAGGAGAAAAGATGAATATACATATGCCCATTCTGTCAATGTATGTGCTTTAGCAGTTTTATTGTCTATAAAGTTAGGTTATAACAAAAATAGAGTTAAAGATATAGCTATAGGTGCTTTATTGCATGATCTAGGTAAAGTTCTTATTCCAGAAGAAATCCTTAACAAACCTGGTAAGTTAACCGAAAAAGAATATGAAATAGTTAAGCAACATGTAATCTATGGTTATGAAGCGATAAGCGAAGCTTCATGGATAAGCTCTATATCTAAAGTCATAATATTAACTCATCATGAAAATGTTGACGGTTCTGGATATCCTTTCGGCTGGAGTGGCAATAAAATCAATAGTGCGACAAAAATTATTTCTATATGCAATGTTTTTGATTCTATGGTAACCAAAAAACCTTATAGAGAAGCTTATAAAATATATGAAGTAATAGAATTTCTTATTGCTAATAAAGGACGATTGTTTGATGAAGAAATTGTTGATGAGTTTATAAAATATATAGCAGTATATCCATCAGGTATGGGAATCATAACTAATGAAGGAAAGAAAGGTATTGTTCTAAAACAGAATAATGGATTTCCATCAAGACCTATCATAAGGATTCTGGAAGATGAAAATGGAAAATATGATGAGTGGGTGGAAATTGATTTAATGGAGAATAAAAAACTTTTTATTGTAGATACTTATGAAATATAGATAAAAATATTTTAGGTTGAAAAGAAACATAATATATATTATAATTATTAAAAATAGTTTTTGTGCTATGATGGAAGCTAAGATTAAGGTAGTTTTTCAAGAGAGTCAGAGATGGTGAGAACTGGCAAAACGAAATAATCCCTCCACTTCCGGAGTACCTGACGATGAGTTAGAGGTTGGTATCCTTTATAATACTAATCAAGAGATTACAATTTTTATTGTAATAAATTGGGTGGCAACGCGGATATCCTTTCGTCCCATTAAGGGCGAAGGGTTTTTTTATTGTTTTTTATTTATATATTCGTACAGTCTTTGGATAATGAAAGGTAAAGAGATATAGGATAACTGAAATCTCTTAAGTGACTAAGTCGCTTGTTAATCGTATAGAAAAGAAAAATAGAAGGAGTGAATAAGATGTTAGATATTAAAATGTTAAGAAACAATTTTGACCAAGTGAAAGAAGCTTTATCAAACAGAAAAGAGGAGTTTGATCTTGATTCTTTTGTGGAACTTGATACTAAGAGAAGACAATTATTACAAGAAGTAGAGCAATTGAAAAATAAGCAGAACGTTGTATCAAAGCAAATTCCTGCCATGAAAAAAGAAGGTAAAGATGTAAAAGAAGTATTGGCTGAGATGAAAGAACTATCTAATAAGATTAAAGAAATAGATGGTGAAGTAAAAAAAGTTGATAATGATTTATATAACTTTATGTTAACTATACCTAATATACCTAACGAATCAGTTCCAGCTGGTGATACAGATGAAGATAACGTTGAAATCAGACGTTGGGGAGAGGTTAGAGATTTTGGATTTGAACCAAAAGCCCATTGGGATATTGGTAAAGACTTAGATATTCTTGATCCAGAATCAGCAGGTAAGATAACAGGAGCTAGATTTACTGTATACAAAGGTAAGGGAGCAAGATTAGAAAGAGCTTTAATCAACTTTATGTTAGACCTACATGTAGATAAACATGACTATACAGAAGTTTTCCCACCTTTTATGGTTCATAGAAAAAGTATGGTAGGAACTGGACAATTACCTAAATTTGAAGAAGATGCATTCAAAGTTGAAGGTACAGATTATTTCTTGGTGCCAACAGCTGAAGTACCAGTAACTAATATGTATAGAGAACAAATACTTGAGGGTGCTAAACTACCTATTAAACATTGTGCATATACAGCATGTTTCAGAGCAGAAGCAGGTTCAGCAGGAAGAGATACTAGAGGGTTGATAAGACAACACCAGTTCAATAAAGTTGAATTAGTAAAATTTGTTAAACCAGAAGAATCTTATAATGAACTTGAACAGTTGACAAAAGATGCAGAAGAAGTTCTACAATTATTAAATATTCCTTATAGAGTAGTAAAGATATGTATGGGTGACTTAGGATTCACAGCTGCTATGAAATACGATATTGAAGTATGGATGCCAAGTTATAATAGATATGTAGAAATTTCAAGCTGTAGTAACTTTGAAACTTTCCAGGCTAGAAGAGCTAATATCAAATATAAAGATAATGTAAAGGACAAAGCAAAATTCATTCATACTCTTAATGGAAGTGGTGTAGCTGCAGGTAGAGCAACGGCTGCAATACTTGAGAATTTCCAACAAGAAGATGGAAGTGTTGTTATTCCAGAAGCCCTAAGAAATTATATGGGTGGTTTAGAGAAAATTCAATAATAGACTAATATAAAACAGGACTGTCTCTTATATCTTACAACAGCTTATAGCCGTCAATAATGTATTAAGAGTCAGTCCTGTATTTTTGTATTTGAGTCATAAAATTAATCATCAAAAAGGGAAGTAACCAGGTCAATTGCTATTTGATTAACTACTTTATAAGTGATCTCTAGTCCTTTACGTTCACCAACAATTATTCCAGCTGATTTTAATTTAGAAATATGCTGTGACACAGTTGATTGGGGTATGTTTAAACAACTCTGCATAAAAGAGACATTACAACCTTTATTTCTAATTAAACCATTGACAATGCACAATCTTGTAGGATGACCTAGTACCTTTAAAATTTCAGCTGCTTCATAATATTTATTTATATCTTCCATAATAATAATATCCCCCTATTAAGTCCTGCCCTTAGCGTTTTAATTCAATCATATATATTATTTTAGCAAATATAGTTATTTATGTAAATATATAGATTAAAAAATGTATTAATTTCTACAGAATTGTATAATTAATCACGTATAATAAGTTGATTATTTAAGCTTTAGAGGTATATCTTAATTTTATTATAAATTCCAAATATTACGTATGGGATGTAATATGTTCATATAGGTCAACAAATTAATTTTTGATTGGTATAAAATATGATAGTACTATTTTAATATTAATATGAAAATAAATCAAAAAAGTGCTATTTACAAGGAATATTAGGGATATGTTATAATTATAGACAAGAAAGTTTTAAAATAGACTACACTACCAAGTAAGGATGGACAAAAATGAAAAAAGTTATTTTAGGTATAATAATAGGTATATTATCTTTAGTATTAATAATTAGTCTAGGTCTCTCATTTTTATATATGAAAGACGTTAATTATAGTAAAGAACAGAAATTCAATAAAGATAAAGATTCACCTAAATACCACCTAATGGTTATTTCCAATGATATCAATACATTATCAGGGGAAGCATTTTTAAAAGGACTCAATGATGCTAGCCACAAAATGAAAGTGGCATTAGAGATCAATGATGTCAAGAAAGAAGATATAAATGAACAGTTGGATTATATTAATATAGCTATAGCGTCAAAGGTTGATGGTATTATTCTTCAGGTAACGGATAATGAAAAGATTAAAGAAGCCATTAATCATGCTGTGGATATGGGAGTTCCCGTTGTAACTGTATTTGAAGATGTACCAGCTAGTAAAAGACAGAGTTATGTAGGGTCCAATTCATTTGAAATTGGAGAGAAAGCTGGGAAACTAGTTAGCAATGCCATAGATAATAAAGGAGAAATTGCTATAATCCTTGATAATATTCAAGAAAATGATTATTTGGAGACATCCAAGAATCTTATATTATCAGGATTCAAGGATATCACTAATAAATATGATGAAATGGAAATAAAAAAAGTTGAAGAATCCAAATTAGGTTTATTAGGAGCAGAAGACATTATCAGCAAGATAATAAACAGTTATCCTAATATAAGTGCTATCTTTTGCAGCAGCGTCAAAGATACCATTGGTGTTGCTCAAGTGATTGTTGACCTTAACAAAGTAGGGGATATCTCAATAGTTGGATATGGGGACAGTGAAGAAGTATTGAAGTATATTGAAAAGCATGTAATAGATGCCTCTATAGTTGATAATCCTTATGATATAGGATCTAAGAGTATAGAAGCTATATTAGAAGTTATAACAAAAGGTACAACATCATCCTTTTATGATACTGGTTTAAATATTATCACTAATGAAAATATTGATGATTATACCAATAAAAGGCAAAAGAGTGAAGGTGATGAAAGTTGAGATTCTTTGATAGGTTATTAAGGCTTAATACTATTCGTAGAAAAATGCTGGTTTATTTTATGATAACAATCATATTAATAAGTATAGTAAGTATATTTACTTTCATAATGTCCAGTAAATTCATGCAGAAGATGGAATCCATGTTCGTTGATGGAGTTGCCCTTACAGAGCTATCTGAAACTGTTACAAAAGTAAATGTTAACCTTAATAATTACTTGTCTACTAAACATTCAGATAGTCTTAATAACTATCTTAGATATAGTGATGAATTAAGAGAAAAAGCAATGGATATGAATAAAGGTTTATCTTATGACAACAACAGGTTATTACTTAAGGATATAGCTTTTATGATTGAAACATATCTTAATGAAGCAGATAAAGGGATTGCAGCAAAAAGAGGACGGGATATTGATGAATACCTGACTGTATATACTACTACAACACAATTAGAAAGTTACATCAAGGAATATATCAACAAAGTTAATTATAATGAATTCAATAGGAATACCAGGGAGTATCTTAATATAAAGAACAAATTGAAATTTTTGCAGCAGATTAATATTATACTAATATTAGATATAATAATATTATCTATTCTAATTATTTATTCTACAACATACAAAATGACAGAACCTATTATAAAATTATCCCATAATGCTGAAGAGATAGCTAAAGGAAATTTTGATATAGATGAAGTAATAGTATCTACTGACGATGAAATAAAAGTAATGGCGGTAGCATTCAATAAGATGAAATCCAATATCAAAGAGTATATCAAGAAACTTAGAAATACAGCAGAAATGGAAGCCAAATTGATGGATCAGGAACTTCAGAACCTTAAGATGAAAAATCTTTTGGATAATGCTGAGTTACAAGCACTTCAATCTCAAATAAACCCACATTTTCTATTTAATACCTTGAATGCAGGAGTACAACTTGCAATGATGGAAGGTGCTGATACCACCAGCAGTTTCTTAGAAAACATGTCGGCCCTTTTCAGGTATAATATTAAGAAACTGGATAACCCAGTAACATTGAAAGAAGAAATTGAAAACATTAAATCATATTCTGAGTTGTTAAAAGTACGTTTTGGAGATTTTATTCAATTTGAATTCAGTGTTGACAATAGTATCTCTCAAATATTTATGCCTCCTCTGATTTTACAACCGTTAGTGGAAAATGCATGTATTCATGGAATTGGGGATTTGGAAGAAGGGGGTATAGTACGTATAGTTACAAGAAAAGAAAAAGAATATGGACAAATCATTATTGAAGATAATGGTGTTGGAATGAAGAAGGATGACATTGAGAAGGTGCTCAAAGTAACCTCTGAATCCAAAATACTTCAGAAAGCAAAGAAGGGGCATACTACAGGTATAGGACTGGGAAATGTCATTCACAGATTACATCTTTACTTCGGGAAAGAAGATGTAATAAAAATTATTAGTGAAAAAGGTATGGGGACTAAAATCGTTATTAACCTTCCTTTGGAAAATAAAGATATTCTATCAGACCGTGAGGAGATGCGTTAATATGTATAAGCTATTAGTTGTTGATGATGAGGAAATAGTTATAAATGCAGTCAAATTTATTGTTAGTAAGAATTTTGATAATGTTGAAGTTGTTGATAGTGCGAGAAATGGTAGAGAGGCCATAGAAAAAGCTAGTAACCATAATCCAGATATAATATTTATGGATATAAGGATGCCAGGTATAAACGGTATTGATGCAATTAAAGAAATAAAAGAAAGAAACAGTAGAGTGCAATTTGTTATACTATCTGCTTATGAACAATTCGAATTTGCCAAAGAAGCAGTTAATCTAGGTGTAAAAGAGTATATTCTCAAGCCAATAAACAGATATAAACTTATTGATACGCTGAACTCCATAATAAGCGACTTGGAGGAGAAGGAAAAAAAGAGAAAAAAAGAATTGGAGAACATAGAAAAACTTCAAAATATACTGCCTATACTTGAAAGTGGATTCATATACTCAATCTTAATGGATAAGGAGTTCGGAAAAGAAGTAAAAAGATACCAAGATCTCTTTGACCTAGGGGATGATGGTGGTTATATGATGATCATTGAGTTTGGTGAAGGTGAAAAAGCCATGTCTCTAACTAATAAAATTGGCTCAAGTGTAAAAAGCCAAAAATTCTATCCAAGTATCAGAGATATGTTAAAATATAGATGTAAATGCCTTATAGGTCCTACTATGATTAACAGGATAATTGTTTTTGTGGCAACAAAGGAACATGAGGATGAGTACAAGCAGAGGCTTGAAGCTATCCAGATGGCTGAAGATATTGTGAAAAAAGCCAAGAAAAGCACTGATGTAGAATTTTTTATAGGTATTGGAGGATATAGTAAAATCGAATACCTTCATAATTCTTATGAAGAAGCTTTGAAGGCTCTTAGGGACAATAGCGGTGAGCATGTTGTTCATATTATGGATGTAAAAGAGGTAAAAGATATCTCTCTAGATAAGTATAATGAACGATGTAAAAAACTATTAAGCAGCATTGAACTTGGAAATACAGATGAAGCATTATTAATACTCAATAAAATATTTGATAGTATATCTAAGTTAGTGCCTATCAATAGGAAAAGTAAAATGATAGAATTGATTGTGCTCATATATCAGATGGCTTATACTATGGGTATACCATCAGATATTTATATAGACTATTCTTCATATTTACAAGAAATAATTAATATGGAAGAAGAAAAAATCCAAAGATGGGCCATAAAAAGAACAAAACATATTATAAAGATGGTTAAAGAATACAAACAGAACAAAGTAAGTAAATTGATAATGAATGCGAAAGATTATATTGACAAGTATTTCAGTAATGAAATTACTTTAGAAGAGGTTTCTAAGGTGATAAGTATAAGTCCTCAATATTTCAGCAGGTTATTTAAAGAAGAGACAGGTTATAATTTTATTGAATACCTGACCAATATTCGTATAAATAAATCAAAGTCTCTTATTAAGAATTCTAACAAAACCATTAAAGAAATTTGTTATGAAGTAGGATATAATGATCCAAACTATTTCAGTAGATTGTTCAAGAAGATTGTTGGTATATCACCTACGGAATACCAAAAAGACATATAAAAGTATAGGGGGTAATACTTATGTCAGCAAAAAGGAAGTTGAAGGTTATTATAGCGATAGTTAGTTTATTGATTATTATTGTAGGTACTATGATAGTTGTTGCTATGAACTCCAAAAAAGACCAAAAAGTCAAAGATGATACTATTAAGATTGGATTATCAATAGATTCTCTTGTAATAGAGAGATGGCAGAGAGATAGAAATATATTTGTAGCAAAAGCCAAAGAACTAGGAGCAGAGGTATTGGTTCTCAATGCTAATGAAGATAATGATACTCAGATTAAACAGATGAAATATCTGATTGAACAAGATGTTGATGTATTAGTTGTAATTCCATATGATAAAAATGGTATAACCGAAGTTACTAAAGCTGCTAAAAAGAAAGGTATAAAGGTTATAGCATACGATAGGCTGATATTCAATGCTAATGTAGATTATTATGTATCCTTTGATAATGAAAAAGTGGGAAGATATATGGCTGAAAGCATGTTGGAAGCTGTACCAAAAGGGAATTATGTAATTATTAATGGTTCAAGTAAAGATAACAATAGCAAGATGTTTAACAAAGGAACAATAGATGCATTAAAACCTTTTGTAGAAAAAGGTGACATCAATATATTAAAAGAGGTATGGGCAGAAGATTGGAGAGAAGAAGTAGCATATTCTTGTATAGAAGAAATCCTATCAAAAGGAGAACATATTGATGGGATAATTGCTGCCAATGACCGTTTGGCAGAAGGAGCAATCGAAGCATTGGCTGAAAACAGAATAGCTGGAGATGTTGCAGTGGTAGGCCATGATGCCGATTTATCAGCATGTCAGAGGATTGTTGAAGGTACTCAACTTATGACAGTCTATAAACCTATAAAGATTCTTGCACAAGCAGCAGCTGAAATAGCTATCAAAATAGCAAAAGGTGAGATAATAGAGAATGAGACTCTTATTGATGATGGAACATATTATGTGAAATATATAAAATATGATGTTATTCCTGTAACCAAGGATAATATTGAAGATACTATAATAAGAGATGGATTCCATATCAAGGAAGATATCTATAGAAATATACCAGAGAGTGAGTGGAAGGATTAAATAGCAGGTAATTCTAATGGAATTATTTAATATTAAAATTTTACTATATGATTAATATATTAAGAATAACACATTAAAATATTTAAGTTATTGATAATTTATTCTAGAGCCTTTTGGGCTCTTTTTTATTACAATGTATGTAGATAAGGTTGATACCTTATAAAACAGTTTTTTAATAACAATTAAAAATAACGGAGGGATTTTATGAGAAAGAAATTTAAGATGATGTCACTTATTATAGGACTTATGATGTTAACTTCACTATTTGCAGGGTGTTCTTCTAAAAAGGATGACAAAATTGTTATAGGTTTATCACTTCCAACACAACAGGAAGAAAGATGGGTAAGAGACAAAGAAAAAATGGAAGCAGTTGCAAAAGAATTAGGAGTAGAGTTAAAAGTTCAAGTTGCCAATAATGACTTGTCACAACAAGATTCACAAGCTAAGAACTTAATAGCTCAAGGAGTAGACGCATTAATAGTAGCTCCTCAAGACGCATCAGCAGCAGCATCAATCGTTGATGAAGCAGCAAAAGAAGGTATCAAGGTAATATCATATGACCGTTTAATAATGAATACAGAAAACATTGACGTATATATATCATTCGATAATGTAAAAGTTGGAGAATTACAAGGTAAATATATCACTGATCTAGTTCCAGAAGGAAATTATTTCTTAATGGCAGGTGCACCAACTGATAACAATGCAACATTATTCAAAGAAGGTGCTATGAAATATATTCAACCACTTGTTGATAGTGGAAAAATCAAAGTTTTAGTTGACCAGCCTGTTGATGACTGGAAACCAGAAAATGCTCTTAAGATAGTAGAGAATGCTCTAACAGCTAACAATAATAAAGTAGATGCAATTTTAGCGCCTAACGATGGTACTGCTGGTGGTGCTGTTCAAGCTTTAGCAGCACAAGGTCTTGACGGAAAAGTGCCTATTACAGGACAAGATGCTGAGCTTGCAGGAGCAATAAGAATCGTTGAAGGTACACAAACTATGACTATCTTCAAAGATACTAGATTATTAGGTGAAGAAGCAATAAAAGCTGCTGTAGCATTAGTTAAAGACGAGAAATTAGAAGAAGCTAATCAAACTGTAAATAATAACTCAGTTGATGTTCCATCTATCTTATTAACACCATTTGCAGTAGATAAAGATAATATAGATGAATTATTGATCGACAGTGGTTACTTGAAAAAAGAAGACGTATACAGAGAATAATATCAATTAATAAGTGCAGAATATGATATCAATATTTATTTGGAATGTTGTTAAAATATGAAATTTTGGAGAAGGGATGACTTATTTCTTCTCCTTAAGAATGTTAGTAAAGAAAGGTGGTGCTTAGCATGAACGACTATATACTTCAGATGGAGGACATAACTAAAGTATTTCCTGGTGTAAAAGCTCTTGATAACGTTAATTTTAAGGTTAAAAGAGGAGAAATTCATGCTTTAGTAGGAGAAAATGGTGCTGGGAAATCCACTTTGATGAAAGTTTTAAGTGGTGTTCATCCATATGGTAGTTACACAGGAAGAATCATGATAGATGGAAAAGAACAAAGATATAATGGCATCAAAGAATCTGAGCACGGTGGAGTAGCTATTATTTATCAAGAACTTGCCCTAGTTAAAGAGATGAATATAGCAGAAAATATCTATCTTGGAAATGAAATAAAGAAAAATGGTATGATAGATTGGAATAAAACAATCTCCAACACTTCCAAGTTATTAAAAGAAGTAGGGTTAGATGATAATCCATTAACTAAGATAATAAAACTTGGAATAGGTAAACAGCAATTAATCGAGATTGCCAAAGCGATATCTAAGAATGTTAATATACTTATCCTAGATGAGCCTACAGCAGCTCTTAATGAGACAGAAAGCGAGAACCTCCTTAACATCATAAGAGAGCTTAAGAGTAAAGGAGTTACATGCATATATATTTCACATAAATTAAATGAAGTAAAAGAAATAGCTGACAATATAACAGTACTAAGAGATGGTCAGACTATATCAACTACGGTTAATGATGATAGTATGACAGAGGATAAGATCATATCTCTAATGGTAGGTAGAGAGTTAACTCAGAGATTCCCAAGAAAAGAGCATAAACCATCAGAACCTATGCTGGAAGTAGAGAACCTGACTGTATATAATCCAGAGATGCCTGATAAAAAGATAATAGACAATATTTCCTTTACAGCTAAAAAAGGAGAGATTTTAGGTATTGCAGGACTTATGGGAGCAGGTAGAACAGAACTTGCCATGAGCTTATTTGGTTCCTATGGTGTAGGTAAAACTGGAACTGTCAAGATTCAAGGTAAAAAAGAGACTATTAATAGCCCTAGAACAGCCATTAGAAAAGGATTATGTTATCTTTCGGAAGATAGAAAGGTAAATGGACTTGTTCTTGGAATGGATATAAAAGAGAATACTACATTAGCTAATCTCCACAAGATCTCAAGACATGGTGTTATCAATCAGAATGAAGAGATTAAGATTACTAATGAATATGTAAAAGCCCTTAAAACAAAAACACCATCAATAGAACAAAAGGTCAGTAACTTAAGTGGAGGTAACCAACAAAAAGTTGTTCTAGCTAAATGGTTAATGGCAGATCCTAAGATTCTAATATTGGATGAGCCTACAAGAGGTATAGACGTAGGGGCTAAATATGAGATATACAATATAATGAACGATTTAGTTGACAAAGGTGTTTCAATTATTATGATTTCATCTGAGCTTCCTGAAATTCTAGGAATGAGTGATAGGATACTCATTATGCACGAAGGTAAATTGACAGGTGAACTTGATTATAAAGATGCATCACAAGAGATAGTAATGCAATATGCAACGGGAGGGATGTAAGCATGTCTAATGAAAATGGAATTATAAGTCTTATTAGATTATCTCTAAAGAAAAATATAAAACAATATACAATGTTCATAGCTTTAATTGGATTAATGATTATATTCACAATACTTACTGGCGGTACATTCATAATGCCAAGGAACTTATCCAACTTGTTTATACAAACATCCTATATAGCGATTCTTGCTTGTGGGGTTGTACTTGTAATTGTTGCAGGTCATATAGATTTGTCTATCGGTTCAGTAGTAGGATTCTTAGGAGCCATAGCAGCTACACTACAAGTTAATCTTCATTACGGAACATTAGTTACTATAATAATAACATTATTTGTAGGTTTACTTATCGGATTATGGCAAGGTTATTGGGTTGCTTACAGGAATGTACCTGCATTCATTGTAACCTTAGCAGGAATGATGATTTTTAAAGGGACACTGTTAGGGGTTACCAACGGGGCAACAATCGCTCCTTTAGATGATAGTTTCAAGGCTCTTGGACAAGGATATATTCCAAACATCGCTTCTCTTAATATAGGTTCTTTATCAATTAATATGACAACGATTATTATAGGTATTATTGCAATCATTATCTATAATGCTTTAGAGCTTAAGAAAAGAGGAGAAAGAAAAAGATATGATTTTGAAACTCTACCAAAGAATCTTCAAATGGTAAAAATGATTGTTGTATCTTTAGCTATAGCTATCTTCTTCGGTATCATGGCATCTTATAAAGGTATACCTTATTCTATAGTATTTGTTTTGGTTGTTGGTATTCTATATACATTTATTACTAAGAATACTACATTTGGACGTCACGTATATGCAATTGGTGGTAATAAGGAAGCTTCTAGATTATCAGGTATCAATATTAAACAGAGAAATCTTTTGATATTTGCATCCATGGGTATATTATCAGCATTGGGAGCTATCATATTTACAGCCAGATTAAATGCGGCAAGTGCTTCAGCTGGAGCAGGACTTGAACTTGAAGTAATAGCATCTGCTATTATTGGTGGAACTAGTACTATGGGTGGAGAAGGAACCATAGTAGGAGCGATAATTGGTGCATTGGTTATGGCAACACTTAATAATGGAATGAGTCTTATGAATGTAGGACCAACATGGCAGTATATTGTTAAAGGACTTATACTATTATTAGCAGTTTGGGTAGACATTTCAACTAAAAAGAAAAACTAGAGTAGTTGTATAAAATAGACTCTGTTTTAGATATGAAGATTCTAAAACAGAGTTTATTTTATTATGATTCCATGTATTTTTTACCCCAATTACATAATTCAGTAAGGATATCTTTTAGTGACAAACCTCTTTTGGTTGGGATATATTCAACTTTTGGAGGAATAGTCGCATAAGCCTTACGTTCTATAAGCCCATCACTTTCAAGCTGCTTTAATTCCAAGGATAGAACTTTATGGCTTATATTTGGTATCGTATTTTTTAACTGACCATATCTAATAGGTTCTTTCTTTATTATGTGCCATAATATTATGGCTCTCCATTTACTCCCAATTACAGTCATAGTAAAACCTATTGAACAAGTAAAATCTTTTTGTCTGTTTTTTTGATTAGGAAATTTTTCTAATGATTGTTTAGCCATTGAATATCACCTTACTTTCAAAATGGTAAGTAACTGATTAAAATGTGCGTACTTGCAATATATTATAATTATTCTATAATATAGTATAAATTATCCTATGTAAAGTATTTCATAGTTATTTTAGTGAAATAGAAGCATATATGTATAAAAATCCTTATATCACTAGAGTGCCAAAAATTACTACGTGGAATATCATCATATACAGGCACTTTGGTAAATTAATATATTGAATTTTTATAATATATACTCTATAATATAAACAATATTTAGACAGGAGGTCATAAAAATGGAGAAAAAATGGAAAATAGAAACAGCGGCTGTGCAAGGTGGATATGCTCCAGGTAATTCTGAACCAAGAGTTCTACCAATATATCAGAGTACCACATATAAATATGATACTTGCGAAGAAGTAGCCAAATTATTTGATTTAGAGGCAGCAGGACATATGTATACAAGAATCAGTAACCCAACAGTTGAGGCGTTGGAGAAAAAGATGGCTATGCTTGAAGGTGGCATTGGTGCTATGGCAACTTCATCAGGACAAGCAGCTACAATGATAGCAGTTATGACCATTTGTACGGCGGGAGATCACTTATTAGCAGCCAGTACTTTATATGGTGGTTCTTTTTCATTACTGAAAACCACACTTAAGAAATTCGGAATAGATGTTACATTTGTCGATCCAGAACTTAGTCTAGAAGAATTGAAGACTTACATAAAACCTAATACAAAAGGCGTTTTTGCTGAAACTATAGGTAATCCTGGTCTTAACATTCTAGATTTTGAGAAGTTTTCAACATTGGCACATGACAATGTTGTTCCATTAATCGTTGATAATACTTTTCCAACACCTTATTTATGCAGACCTATTGAGCATGGAGCAGATATAGTAACTCATTCATGTACTAAATACACAGATGGACATGCTACAAGTGTAGGTGGTATGATTATTGATAGTGGTAAATTCAATTGGGCTAATGGTAAATTCCCAGAAATGACAACTCCAGACGAAAGCTATCATGGTGTTGTGTATGTTAGAGATTTCAAAGAAGCAGCTTACATTACAAAAGCTAGAGTTCAATTATTAAGAGATGTTGGAGCAGCAATGAGTCCATTTAATGCTTTCTTGATGAATTTAGGATTAGAGACATTGCCTCTTAGAATGGAACGTCACAGCCAGAATGCATTAGCAGTAGCAAAATGGCTAGAAGGAAATGATAAGATTTCATGGGTTGTTTATCCAGGACTTGAAAGTCACCCAACTCACGATCTTGCCAAGAAATATCTACCAGATGGTTGCAGTGGAGTTTTAACTTTTGGTGTAAAAGGTGGAACAGAAGCAGGAGAGAAACTTATTGATAATCTGAATCTGATAGCATTGGTTGTTCATGTAGCAGATGCCAGATCTTGTGTATTACATCCAGCTAGTACTACCCATAGACAATTATCGGAAGAAGAACAGATTGCTTCAGGTGTTAAACCTGATTTGATTAGATTTTCAGTAGGTCTTGAAAATATTGATGATATTATTGATGACCTTGCCAATGCACTAGAACAAATATAATTTTCATTATATAAAATTTATAGCTAGACAATTACTATATGTAATGTTACTATAATTCTACATATAATTATAGATTATGAGTTTAGTATGTAGAAGAGTGGTGAATAATATGGAGCAATATTTGAGTGCAGTTGGGTTTAAGAAACTCGAAGAAACCAAACAGATGAAAGATGTAATACAGCAGATAATTAATGACCCTACAGAGAAATATATATCTAACTATGGTGAAGATAAGATAAAAGTTGAGCTCTTAAAAGAATATAGTGATGAATTAGGTATAATAGTTAGAGGCGAATTAGATGAAAAAGAAGAATTAAAGGTTTTTTCTATTATTCCATATAAAAAAGGTAACTTGACTATGGACATCGATGAAGTTGATGTAATATATTCAAATAATAGCAAAGATGATTATTATGTATATTTTGAAGATATTAAGACTGGTAATCCCATAACATTTTTTCTTCAAAATGTAGTTGATTACTTAGATATTGATGAAGACGAAGATGCATATGTGGAAAACATAAGATTAATAGCATTGTCGAATGAGGGAACAGTGATATTCCCTATCAATAAAGATGAAGTGGACAAGAACCTTGAACAGGAAGAAGAACAATGGAGAGCTAATCTGCTGGAATTGGCTAGAGAAGGCGATGAAGAAGCAATTCAATTATTGGAGATTGATGCAGAGCAGTCAGCTGAGCTTTTTAAAGTCCGTACAAAGCATGAAGACCTGCTCACTATACTAGAAGGATATTTCATACCCTATGGACTTAATGATGCAGAGTATTCAATACTTGGAACAATAGAAGATTTTTGTGTTGAGACTAATGCTCTTACAAAAGAAGAAGTATATATTATGGATGTAATGTGTCTGAACTTCAAATTACAAGTGTGTATCAATAAAAAAGATTTGATTGGGATTCCTTCAATAGGTATGAGATATAAAGGAATATGTTATGTACAAGGACATGTAGAATTCAGTTAAGATGCATGAAAAAATCTATCAATTAGACAATATAAAAATAATGTGCCAATCGTTTATTAACGGTTGGCATTATTTTTATGTAATAATCTATTGTTTTAGTAGAAAATTTTTTAAGAAACTTTCAAACGATCTTCATCAATAGGATTAGATAGCCTAATTTTCTTGGTTTTATTTCTGTTAAGGAAGGTTCGAATAATAGCCATTAATTGACAGAAGTAGTAAGTTGCTATGGCTGTAACAATGAAAAGTAAAACCATACCTAAAAAGCCGTTGTATAATGATGTAAAGCCGATGATTTTTGTATAAGATGTAACTAACGATATAATTAACATGTGACTGAGATAGAAGTCGAATGATAGGTTACTTAAAAGATGTATTCGTTTAGATTTACTTTCTAATTCTAATTTACTAAAACATCCATAGAGAAGATAGAAACTTGTCATACTATATAACATAACAGTTGGCTTAACAGAATACATATAGGTATTTGTTAATTTACTATCTGTAATAAGAATGGCAAAGCTTACTAACCAACCAAATAGTATATAAGAGCTTTTAATGTTTAGCAATTTGGATTTATGAGATGCGAAATATATACCAAATACAAAATAAAACAGCCAGGTAGGCAGTAAAATATAATTATACTTAATTAAATTATAAGGTAATATACTAATACCTAATTTATAGAGAAAAGTACCTCCTTGAAAGTATAGGGATATTATACCTGATACGATTAATGTAGGTATACCTTTTCTATAATCAAACAATCTCTTAAGGAGTGGATAGATAATATATAGCTGTATAATGATTACTAGAAAATATAAGTGATTATATCCAGTTAGAATAATATTCATATAGTCAAGAGTCAGTAAGGTACTTAAATGATGACGATTATTATAAATAACATAGATTGCAAGCCATATTACATAAGGAATAATAATCTTTTTTAAATGTTGTATATAAAAATTAAGAAGAGTAGAATTAATCTTGTCCTTAGTATCTGTATAGTGTAGAAAGTAACCTGACATAATAATAAAAATAGGTACACAATATCTAAAAAATTGATTAATGATATAAGTAAATTCATGATTCATATAGCGAGCAGTTATGTGGATTCCTAGTACAGATAATGCGCAAATAATTCGTAATAAACCAAAATTCAATAAGAATTTTTTCATAGTATATCCTCCAAACAGTATATAAAAAAATATAATTAACATATATAATAATAACAAACATACAAGCGTTATGCAATTAAGAATAAAGATATTAAGTAATTGATATGTTTTTTATATTAATAATAAGCCTATTTTGTATAAAAAAATATTTAATAAGGATAATAATATTGTATAGATGAGGAGGATAATGAAATGAAGTGTAGATTAGGATATGTTTCTCTGGCGCTGGATTTAGAAAAGGTTACATCATCGAGTGTTGTTACTTATAGACATTATAAAAGCCTTACTTCAGAGCAGAAAATCAATAAATTAAAAAAGGTTACTTTATCTAATTTACAGGATCTTGAGAAAATATTAAATTACAACGCAGAAAATGATATTCATTTTTATCGTTTAACATCTAATTTAGTACCCTTGGCTACACATCCTGATGTCGTTGATTGGGATTATAGAAAATTCTTCAGTATAGATTTTGAATATATCGGTAAGTTAATAAAGAAATATGATATGAGGGTTGATCTACATGCAGATCAATTCAATGTAATTAACAGTACCAATAAAGATATAGTGGAAAAGACAATAACAAATCTATATTTTCTAGCAATGATACTGGAGGATATTGGTTTATCCAATGGAAAAATAATTATACATGTAGGTAGTTCTATGGGAGGTAAAAAAGAGTCTATCAATAGGTTCAAAACTAATTTTAAACATTTTCCAAAGATAGTTACTAATAAGATAATTATTGAAAACGATGATAAGATTTTTAATATCATTGATGTTCTTAAGCTATGTAATGAATTGAAAGTACCTATGGTTTTGGATGCTCATCATTATCGCTGTAATAATGAAGGAGAAAATCTTTATGAATATATAGGAGATATCTTTGATACTTGGAATAATGATGTATGGCTCCCTAAGATTCATTATTCTAGCGGCAGGGATAGTGAACTGGACAGAAAACATTCTGATTATATTTTTGCTAAGGAGTTCATAGATTTTGTGGAGCAAGTAAGAAATGTACAAAATAGGGATTTTGATATAATGCTGGAATCCAAGAAGAAAGAAATTGCTTTGTTTAAGTTAATGGAAGACATAAAAGAATTGAAGAAGGACTGGAGTTATATAGATAAAACAACATTTGAATTGTAGAGGTGATAGGTATGTTCATGCCAAAGAGAGTTTTAATAGAGAAGGATGCTTTGAATTATCCTTTGGGAGAAAAGCTATATAAGGAATTTCAGGATAAGGATATTGAGCTTATTATGTTGGAAACTACTAGAACCAAAGGGATACCAGGTACAACCAAGGAAGAAAAATATAGTCATGGGAAAAATACTCTTGTAGTTGGAGTAAAGAAGAGTCTGACCTTTCAGACATGTAAACCTTCTGCCCATTATCAATTACCCCTTGTAACAGGTTGTATGGGACAGTGTGAGTATTGTTATCTTAATACTCAATTAGGTGATAAACCATATACAAGAATATATGTAAACCTAGATGAAATATTAGACAGGGCCAAGAAATATATGAATGAAAGAAATGGAGAAGTTACAATTTTTGAAGGTGCAGCAACATCGGACCCTCTACCAGTAGAGCCTTATACACATGCCCTTAATAAAACCATAGAATTCTTTGCAAAAGAAGAACTGGGAAGATTCCGTTTTGTTACAAAATTCACTAATGTAGAAGATATAGTAGGTGCCAAGCATAATGGACATACAACTGTCAGGTTCAGTATCAATACCGATAAAGTCATCAACAGTTATGAACATAGAACTCCTAGCATGAGAAACAGAATTGAAGCAGCTTACAAGGTATTGAATGCAGACTATCCTATTGGCTTCATAATCGCACCGGTATTTGTATATGATGGGTGGAAAGAAGAGTATAAAATGTTGATAAGAGATTTAAATAATAAGTTAGATGTGGATAAACATAAAAATATCAGCTTTGAGATAATATCCCATAGGTATACAACTAAAGCAAAAAATATAATTAACGAGATATTTCCAGAGACTTCATTACCAATGACCGATGAGGAAAGAACATTCAAATATGGTCAATTCGGTTACGGTAAATATGTTTATAATAAAGACCAGTTATCAGAGATGAAAGATTTTTTTAAGGAACAGTTAGGAACATATTTTTCGGATAGTGAGATTAAATATATAATTTAATAATTATTTATTAAGGGCTTTCTCATGATACATTAATTCCTATCCTCTAAAAAGTATAGCTTATAGAGGATAAGTGCCATGTATAATGGGGAAGCCCTTTTGATCTGTAGGTAACAGATATAATCATATCATAAGTCAAATAATGATTTTATCTCATCTTCACTTAACTTAGTCAACATTGTCTCACCTGGTTTTATAATAGAATCAATCATTGATTTTTTCTTTTGCTGTAACTGATATATACGTTCCTCTATTGTTCCAGCGGTTATCAATTTGAAGACTTGGACAGATTTATCCTGTCCTATCCTATATGCTCTATCAGTTGCTTGATCCTCTACAGCTGGATTCCACCAAGGGTCATAATGAATAACCATATCAGCTCCGGTCAGGTTAAGTCCTGTTCCACCAGCTTTTAAAGATATAAGGAAAACGCTGGTATCCCCATCATTGAAATCATTCACCATGTCTCTACGTTCTTCGGATTTGGTTGAGCCATCTAAGTAGTAATTAGAGATTTCATTATTATCCAATGAATCTTTTATTATACCAAGCATACTTGTAAAACTAGAGAATAATAGTATTCTATGTCCGCTATCTACGGCATCGGTCACTAACTCTAGTAATAATTGCAATTTACCGCTATCACCCTTATAATCTTCTATGAATGTAGAAGGGTGGCAGCATATTTGTCTTAGCCTTGTGAGAGCTGCTAATATCTTCATTTTGCTTTTATTAAAACCTTTGTCAGTAATTTCTTGGGCTATTTCTTTTTTAGTTTTTTGTAAATATGCTAGATATATTTTTTTCTGGTTTTCAGTTAAATCTGTAGACATTTTCGTTTCTATTTTAGGGGGGAGTTCAGTCAATACATCTGTTTTTAGTCTCCTAAGGATAAATGGTTTTATCTGATTGTTTAATTGATTTAGAGCTTCTTCATCACTGTTCTTAATAATTGGTCGTTCATAATTGGATGTGAATTTCCTGTTGCTCAATAGATAACCTGGTAATATAAAATCAAAGATTGACCATAATTCCATTAAAGAATTTTCTATAGGTGTACCTGTCAGGGCAAACCTAACTTTTGAAGGTATCAATTTTACAGCTTTCGCATTCAATGAGTTAGGATTCTTTATATGTTGTGCTTCATCAATAAAACAGTACTCGAATAAATAATTAGTGTAATCTTCTATATCTCTTTTTAATAACCCGTAGGAGGTTATTATAACGTCATTATCATTGATTTCTTTGAAATATTCTTGTCTATCTTTTCTGTTTCCAGTTAGTATCAGAACATTCAAGTCTGGTGCGAATTTCTTTATTTCATCTGCCCAGTTATATACTAGAGATGTAGGGGCTACAACTAATGAAGGATTCTGGCTTTCAGTTGATTTTATTAGTGCGATTGATTGTATAGTTTTACCAAGTCCCATATCATCAGCAAGGATTCCTCCAAAACCATAGTAGGCTAAGGATTTCAGCCACATGAATCCAAACTTTTGGTAATCCCTAAGTATTTTTTCCAGGGTGCTAGGTGGAGTGAATTCCATATCTACTGGTTCCGTTATATTTTTTACCAGCTTATTAAAACCTTCATTACGATTGAAAATGCTGATGTTTTTTTCTTTCAACAGAGTATCAAGATAGAAAGCTCTATATTTAGGTACCTTGATTATTTCATTTTTAAAATCTTTAGAAGATAGATTGAGTCCATTAATAACTGTAGATAGATTTATTGCTTCTTGGTTTTCTAGAGGCAGGAAACCTCCATTTTTTAATTTGTAGTATCGTTTCTTTTCTTTTAGTGATTTCATTATGGAAACAAGTTCATCTTGTTCTATGCCCTCAATGCTGAAAGATATTTCAAGCATGTTAGATTCTTCACTTAATCTAATTCCACCTTGCATGTCGTATTCTTCTTTGATATGAATATTTTTAAAATTCTCAGAGTAGTATATTGTAGCCAGTTGCTGTAATTTGGGCAAATAGTAATAGATGAAATCATATAAGTTACTTTCATCTTCTATAGTAAAAAAATCATCTTCTTCTGATTTCACACAGGAAGCTTCCTTCAAAAGTGATAATATGATTGCTTCCTTTTTGATATCTTGGACTAATATTATATCTTTTGGTATATCTGGTTTTTGTTCAGGTATAATACCTATCTTGTAATCACCATAATTAAAGTTGATAGTACCTTTTACAGTATCAAAATATTTGTCCAGATAGATTTCACAGGAAAAGTCTCCGGAGTATAGTTTATCTGATATTTCTGAGTCCATATGAACTGTTCCAAGTTCTTTTAGGACCGGTAATATGGTTGATACGAATTTGTGTTTATAATTGATACTCAGCTCTATTGATTTGGTTTTATTATTAAAGGTTTTGTCAATAACATGAAATAGTTGCTGTTTTTCTGGTGATAACTTATAAACATTATTGTCATAGAAAACATATTTGCAATCCGTGGTTAATCTAAAAAAGTTCTGATTATTTTTTATAGTGATGACGATACTATTAGAAGATTTTTTTACGTCAAATTTCATATCTATATCAGTTAGTATTTTGCAATTTCTATATATGATATCATTATAATTAATGTTAAAATTTCTATTTTCCAATATGGATAGGGTTTTTTTGATGTAGGTTTCAGGCAGGGCTATATTATTTTTATAGCCAGTAAAACTGCTTCTATAGCCTGCATCTTTATTGATGAATTTCTCAGTTTCATAATAGTCACCTATGGTGTTTATGAATTTGTCATCACAATCGTTGAAGTAATGATTATTAGTGTCGAAAACAAATTCTTTTCCATATGTGATACTTCCACCAGTCTTATATTTTTTGTATAGTTCATTGAAATTCTTGAGGGTATATAGTCTTTTATCTCCAATTCTCAGATTATAAGATGATGAATAATAGTTATTATAGATGCTTATTGGAAAAAAGGTGATTTCAATATTGACAGGAGTTTTTTTAATAGCCTTGCTTGTCCTGCCTATCATAGCTTTCGAGAAATTTTCAATTACATTGTCATAGGAATTATTTATATAATTCTTATTGAATTCATCCTGTCTGTATAAAATAGTCAATAAAGCAGCTATTATATGTTTACAGGCACCATAATATTTTTGGAATGCTTTACAATTACATTCCATATAATTGAGCTTACCGTTATTATGGTCGAATTCCAGCAGAACATTATATAAGTCGGTTCCCTTGACTTTTATGTCAAAGAAATCAGTATAAAAGTTTATATCCTCTACATGACCTTTATTGTAATATTTTACACCCTTCATGAAAGTCTTATCATTACATAATCTACGTATATCATCAAGAGAAAATTGAATCATAAATTTCACCTACTTAAAACTAATTCCAATTGTTATATTAGTCCATATTGAGTAATTTTGCGTTATCTATTATTATAACAAAAATGTGTTGCAGTTAAAAGGATTTTAGTCCGTATTTCTCAATTTTATAAATATTAAAAGAAATTTGGAGTGATATCATTTATATCTATAAAAAAACAAGGAAATAGATTATTTTGTAAGCTATCTCCTTGTACTATATCAGAGTTTTTTTATTATAGAAAGATTGTTGTTATGCTGATTTTTTCAATGTTTCCAATGATTTATATATTGTACCATCATTGGTTATTATGAAATCATATATAATATCAGTAACTTGTTCTATTTGGAAGTAATCTATTATGTCTATAGTATCTTCTTTGGTATGTATTTTAGTAGTACCATTTTCACCAAATACATCTTTTTGTCCTAGAGTGATTCCTGGTATATTATATTTATTAAACAATCTGTGGTCGCTTCCACCATAGGTTTCATCTAGTACAAGTAAACCGTTATATCTAAAAGAGTTGGATATAGATTCTTTTAGAGTTGTATTTAAATTTGATTCCTCAAACATACCATTCATACAAATTAGACCACCATCACTTTTGCCGATAGTATCAATATTGATATCATAGAATTCATCATATTTATTCCTCATATCCAATACAAAATCTTCGGTACAAGATAATAAAGAATCTTCACCGTTGAATGCAGCTATGATTATATCTGTTTCAAAAGGTTGTTCTTTGGAACGCTCTTGTAATCTTTTGGCTAATTCCAGAATAGTTGTTATTCCTGATCCGTTGTCTACTGCTCCGCAGAATATAGTATCTCCTGCCCAACCAACATGATCCAAATGTGCAGATAATACTACGGCTTTAGTTGAATCAATACCTTTTATCTTACCGACAACACTTTTAATATTAGCTTTTTTAGTATTATATGATAACTGTAAATCAACAGTAGTTATATCTTTAGTTTTTAGATCATTATATAGTTTATTAGATACTTGTATATAGTTTGTTGGTTCAGCAAATAGTTTGGTTATTCTAAACATGCTGTCAGCTTGTTGAAAAATAGCTTTTGCTTTGATTTCCCATCTTGAAGTAGTATCATTTTTATCTATTACAAGAATCTTATTTTCAATATCACTGTCTTCCTTATCAAATGTTATGGTGGTATTTATATTAGTAGCTATGAGAGAGGGATAATCTATATAGTCTTTGCCATATTTGTAGGTTTTACTTGTACCATCTGCAAAGGAAATCTCTAAATTAGCTGTTTGTTCATCTGGGTTGAATACTGTTTGGATAGTATCGTGGTAATAATCTTCATCATATGTATCTAATCCTATTTCTTCATAGAAATCAGTAATGTATTCAACAGTTTTTTCATTACCTTCGGTTCCAGGAAGTCTGCCCATGAACTCAGGTGATGCTATAGTTTCCATAGTTTTTTTGAAAGTAGTTTCAGGTTTGAAAACAACACCATCATTTTTGATTATGAAGTCAAATAATGTATTGGTTATCTTCTTGATTTGGTTGAAGTCAATTGTATCTATAGTATCATATTTTGTATGTATGGAAGTTGTATTATTTTCTCCAAGTACATCTTTTTGGCCAAGAGTTACAGCGGGTATCTTATTATGAAGAAAATAATAATGGTCACTAATGCCATAGAATTCATTAAGCAACTCAATATGGTTATCATTAAAACAATTCAGTAATGATTGTTTTAATGACTTATTAACATATTGTTCCTTATAATAACCATTTATTGTAAGACTGCCACCATCAATTTTACCTATGGTATCTATGTTAATATTATAAATATCATCATATTGTTCTTTTATGGCAGGAACAAAATCACAGCTGCAGTCCAGCCCAGATTCTTCTGCATTAAAAGCAGCAATAATAATATCCATATCAAAAGGTCTATGCTCTGAACGATGTTTTAATTTTCTAGCTAGTTCAAGTATTGCTGAAATACCTGAAGCGTTGTCTGATGCACCGCAAAATATGGTATCACCTGCCCAGCCTATATGGTCTAGATGTGCAGATAATACTAATGCTTTTGATGAGTCGGTTCCAGAAATTTTACCAATAACACTTTTTACTTTTGACTCGTTAGGAACATATTTATTGTGAAATTTAATATAATCAATATTTTTGGTTTGCAAATCAGTATATAAGTTCTCTGTTATTTGAACTGTAGGTGAGGGCAAAGGATTAACTCTTATATTTTTTCTAAGCGTATCCACTTTCATAAAAGTTCCTTTATTTTCAATGCTCTTGATTCTTCTATCAACAACAAAAATTTTATTTTTCATATCTGGGTCATTAATATCAAAGGTAATATCAGATTGTATATTTGCTTCTTTTAGCATAGGAGAATCTAAATAATCTTCACCATATGTATAGACTTTACTAGTACCATCTTTGAAAACTGCTTCAAGATGATGGATTTGCTGGTCAGGGGGATAGATTGTAACATCATTTTCAAAATAATAATCTTCATCATATTTTTCGAGATCTATATTATTATAGAAATCTGTTATGTAATTGATTGTTTTCTCATTGCCTTCAGTGCCTACAAGTCTACCCATGAATTCTTCAGAAGCAAGAGTTTCTATAGTTTCTCTAATTGTATTTTTGCCATGATGATTTGAATGAGCTAATGATGGTTGTAATGCAGGTATTATTAGATAAGCCAATAGAACAAGTGTCATAATTTTTGCTGGAACAGTTATTTTTTTTCTCATGTTTGTCCTCCTATCATTGCATGAAATTGATTTTAATTATTACTAATAGTCAGTAAGATATAAAGTCCTGATTATTAAAAGTTAAGTATGAGCATAATTACGTATATTGGAGTGAATGTAATGTAAACTAATGAGTATAATATAAGATATAATAAGAGTAATCTAGAGTTATAATAAGTCTGTTTGTTTAAGATAAACAATCATGTAGAAAAATATAGGGTATAAGCCCTATATTTCGATGAATTGTTGCAAGTTATTGATAGTAAATATATAGTTAATTGTTGTAAATATCATTATAACATATAAATCTACATAATAGTATATTTTTATATAAAAAAATGGTTAAATTTTGTAATACTATAATTTTACCAACTATTGTCCATATATATTTATTAATTACTACCAATTCTTGTAATATATATTGTACTGAATAAGTATTTTTTGCTATTTTTCTTTTGGTTTATGAGGTATAATCTTAAAACATTTTTCTTATAGGTATAAATATTGGATACTGTAAGATTTTGTTATATAAAAAATGGGAAAACTTAAAATATAAAATATTGAATGTTTTGAGTATATAGTGTATACTTTACACTACTATAGCAAAGTTCTATTTTAAAATTCTAATGGGATATACCCGTTCCAGTATTCAAAAAGATAATTACGTAAAGGTGGTCGACTAAATGAATAATAAATACAAGTTATTTATATTTGATATGGATGGTGTTATTACTGAGACAAGTGAACAACACTATCAAGCTTGGAAACAGCTTGCCAACGAGATAGGCATAGAAATTGATAGAAAATTTAACGAGAAGTTAAAAGGTGTTTCAAGAATAGAATCTCTTGAAAGAATACTTGAATATGCTAATAAAGCTAATGATTTTACAGAGGACGAAAAGTTAGAATTAGCAACAAGAAAAAATGAAAATTATAAAGAAATGATACTTAAGTTCACAGAGGAAAACCTTTTTGAAGGAGTAAAAGACCTATTTGATGAGCTTAAAAAGAGAAACATCAAGATTGCAATAGGAAGTGCTTCTAAGAATGCACCTACTTTAGTAAGGTTATTAGGAATTGAAAATGATATTGATTATATTGTTAATCCAGCTGAAGTTAAAAGAGGTAAGCCAGCACCAGATATTTTCCTAAAAGCAGCAGAACATTTGGGCGTAGATATATCAGAATGTATAGGTGTTGAAGATGCTGAAGCAGGAATAGAAGCCATAAAATCAGCAGGTATGTTTGCAGTTGGTATAGGCGATAGCAAGGTTCTTAATAAAGCTGATATTGTTTATGGAGAAACAAAAGATATTAAACTTGAAGATCTTATGTAGATGTTTTTAAATATTAGGTTATTAAGAAACGTATAAGAAAACCAATAGCATTTAGTTAAAAAAATTGTAAAGAGTTTTGTTCTTAAAAATAGAACAAGGCTCTTTTTTTCTGGGATAATTGAAAAAATACTTGACAAATCATGATGAAAATATGTGTGTGTTGAATTTATTTAATTAATGATAAATGATATATTAAGTAATTTTATAAAGCTGTATTAGTGTTTTGATTACAATTAAACGTAATTGTTTTTGTCGAACTTTACATTTATAATACGACAGAATTTTCAGAATTGTTATGTTATACTGTTGTTGTTTTCGATCGAAACAACAAATAAAAATGTGTAGTGTAGAGCAACTAATGAAAAATAAAATTAAAAAAATAAGATACTGTTCTACCTAAAAAAGAAAGGATGAAACAAAATGAAAAAAATTATATCAAAAAAATTTATTGCATTTTTAATGGTAGGAGGAATGTTAATGTCAAATATGTCAGTATTTGCAAGTACATTACCTGCACCTATTAATGAGGTACCATCAGTAGTAGCAGATAAAGATATTTCAATGAAAAATACAGTTGTTAAAGATTATTCTGGCTTTGGTGAAATTCTTAGTATACGACAAGGATCTAGAGCACTTTTAGTTACTATAAAAAATCAATATGATTCTAGACTTTACACTTTAATTATTGGTGATAAAACACAAGTAAGTGATAGTATAAGTGGTAAAAAACTTGAAGGAGCAGATTTGAAGGTTGGGAACTATGTATACACAGAATACAGTAGAAAGATGACAATGTCTATTCCACCACAAACACTTGCTTCTAAAGTTGAAGTAGTAGATGGTTATATTGTTTCATATGGCATAGTAGAAAAAGTAAAAGATGGAGTAATTATAGTTAACAATGGAATTATGGGTGATATTCATTTGAATTTATTGGAAAATGCAGTAATTGAAAATGAAGCTGGTGAGGAATTATCAATAAGTGATATTAATTCAGGAGATAGAATTAGAATCTACCATTCTCAAATAATGCTTTTGATGTTACCAGTTACATACCAAACTATTAAGATAGTAAAATAACACTACTTTTCAAGTTATTACGTCATAATATAGAGCTAAATTATGATTATATAATTATACAAGGTATAAACGCTAGAATATTAGTGTTTATACCTTTCTTAGTGGGAATCTATATAGAGTTATAGTTAAAGTTTTACTCTATTATTTACTATCTATTGGATTTTTAGTATGATACCGTATTGATTTATTGGTTTTCAATATTTTAAGGTAATAGTATAGTAGGTGAATTGGTATGTAAAAACTATTAACATATGTACCATTTACTTAAGTATATGAATAATAACTGGATATAAAGCACAATTACATGTAATAAAAATACTATTGTTTTGTTGATTATTAATATATAATTCATAGTCTCTAAATGTAAATTACAGCAACTGGATTAATAATCCTTGTAACATGTATAATTTGTATTGTTATTATAAATCGTACAATGGTTTTAGTGGTTAATGAGAATTTTATATATGTTAGTGTAGACATTAGAAGTTTAATACTGGGAGCTAATAATTTTTAAGTGATGAATTTAGTAATATTGTAAAATTAAATAATAAACGATTATATTTGTATTGTTATATAGAATTAAAATAATAAAAGACAAAAGAAATAAGTGAAATATTACTATGAAAAATGGTATGAAATTATCCTTTTCTAAACTAAACAGATATTTTTTCGCAATATAAGAAAGCTAGATATAGTATATATAAACATGGATATTCTGTTTAATTACTATGTGCTATAAATAGAAGCGGTTGTATAATACGTTATCTCTCCTAAAAATTGGTATGTCAAATACTCTAGTCATATATAAAATGAAATCAGATAATTAATAGGCTGAAAAATAAATAATATTAAATCAATATATTATATAAATATAAGTGAAATTTTAATGGGTAATAATTACTCCGATTAATTAAAATCAGTAGATATTATATTTATAATTACCTGTAAAAGTAATGTTTTATCACTATTAAAGCAATAGTAAGCTATCTATTAATAGGATTTTTATAAGATAATATGGAATTGACCATAGATTAATATTATGATATACTGACAGCTATTGGTTTGAAATATGTAAAATAATGTATGTTTTTAATGTTATGAGGAGGATGTTATTTGGTTGAATATCATATTAGCCCAAGAGATGATGCGGCTGAAAAAATAGAGTATTATATTATTGAAAATAAGCTGGAACCTAACGCTAAGATCCCATCTGAGAGGGATTTATGTGAGATGTGGGGAATTAATAGGACGACCCTAAGGTCAGCTATCAAAAGACTTGTTAGTAGTGGAAAATTATATAATAAAAAAGGTTCAGGTACGTTTGTAGCAGATTATAAGATAATAATAGATTTGCATAGTATCATAACCTTATCAGATATAGATATAAGAAGAAACAGGTTATTAATAGAAGTGATTTCTACTAAAATTATAGAAAGTAATAAACATATATCTAAGGAGCTTCACATATCCTTAGGTACTAAAGTATATGAATTCATAAGACTTATAAAAGTGGATAGGGAGCCGATATGTTTTGAAACATTATATATTCCATATGATAGATTTTTAGATATTGATAAATATAATTTAGAGGAAGAGATCTTATATAAAGTAATGGAAAATAGATATAATACAGAGATTTCAGGTGGAATAAGGAATGTTGGTATTTCACCAATAAATTTTGTAGATGCTGATCTGTTGAATGTTGAAAATAACTCGGCAGTATATATTTTGGATGGAGTAATTTTTGACAAAGACAATATACCCATAATATATATGAAATCAATGCTGAGACCGGATAAAGTAAAATTCTCTTCTTCAAAGATATATAAATATAGAGGTGTACAAGCATGAGGAAAGCAGAAGAAATTAATTATAAATCTCCTATGTATTTACAGTTAAAGAAAGTAATATATAGTAAAATTCAAAGTGGAGAATATCTACCTGGAACCAGTATACCATCAGAAAATGAGTTAGCAAAAATGTATGGTATAAATCGTTTAACTGTCAGAAATGGAATAGATCAATTAGTCAATGAAGGATTATTAATGAGAGTTCAGGGAAAAGGTGTTTATGTACTAGGAGCAAATGGAAAAAGTAATGTAGAGACTGTTGGTGGGTTTGAAGAGATTGTAGACGCAAGTAATGCTAGGTCTATTAAAATTATTAAACAAGTGGGTAGAAAAGCATCTGATAAATTTTCATGGATATTTGGTATTGGTACTGAAGATGAAATTTATTATATTAAGAGAATCATTAATGTTGGTGGCACACCATCATCTCTAGAAGAAACGTATATTCCTAAGTATCTAATTCCACAACTTGACTCAATTGACTTATCTGTTTTTTCTATAGAAGAAATATATGAATTTTATGGCATAATTAGAAACAAGGTAAATGAAACTATTGATTTAACTAGATTAGATGCAAATGAAGGAAGAATGCTTAAAATTAGTGCTAATGAGGAAGTAATGGTTATGGAAAGTATTAGTTTTGATGATAAGAATAGAGTAGTAGATTATAGGCGTAAATATAGTGTAAGTGATTTATGCAAGTACAGTGTGTGTATGAAAAAGGATTAGTATTTTGTGTTATCCTTTTTCCTTTAATTTATCATATTATAGGCAATGATAGATTTAACCATAAAAAATGTAGAAATTTAAATAGGAATAGTTCTTGACTTACAGGTAAAACATGATAAAATATATGTTGCAGATTGTTTTATTATTTTGTTTGTTTAACAAATACATAATAAGATAATTATATAAATAAATTTACTTGTTTCCGTAGCTCAGTAGGATAGAGCGACCGCCTCCTAAGCGGTAGGCCGTGGGTTCGAATCCCGCCGGGAACACTGATTAAATAAAGACTTTATTATACTTTTCTAAAAAGTAATAAAAATAACAAGCCCCTACTTACTTAGTAAGTAGGGGCTTGTTTTAGTCGTATTGATTAATCAATAAAATCTACTTTTAAACGAACTTTTTCGCTTCCTTGATTCTGAATTAAACTTTTAGCAAAAATTCTACCTTCTCCAAGGTAACGTGTAATTGTTAGAGTATCATTAGCACGAATTTTCTTGTTTTCAATAGTAATAAAACGACCATCATCTTCCCATATATGGATATCCAAATATGTAGTGACATCACTTAAATTTTTTATTTCAAGTGTGACATCTCCATTATCAGTAGTAACTTTTTCAAAATGAGAATCCATAGATCCGTAACCACCATCAGGATTAAGAACCATAGTTGTCGAAGCATAACAGTTTGTACCAAAAGAAACTACAAAAAGAAAGACTAATAGTGTTGAAAATATTTTTTTAGACATTATAACTCACCCCCTTTAATAAAATATTATAGCATAGATTCTAACAAATGCAACAATATTATAAAAATTTAAAATTATTTAATTTGTTTTTAAAATAACTATAAATTATATTGAAATAATAAAAAAAATCTTTATTTAATGGTGTTATTCAATAAAAGATAAAATATTTAATAATAAATAAGTAAATTAACGGATTAAGATAATATAATGCTATGATTAAAACATCTAAATATGGATTAATAAGTTCTAGACTAAATTTAATCTTTTTCTAATTGCTTACTATCAGATTATTTGATAATATTAATATTAGAAATCTAAATTAATAAAGATATTAATATAAGAAGGTGTTTAAAAATGGAAGTTATTATAGATATCTTATCAGATATTATATCAGTTCCCCTAGAAAAATGGGATAAATTAAAATCATGTTATAAAATAATTACCGCTTCACTATTAGCAACTATAATAATTGGTGCATGTATATACTTCTAATTAAAATAAAAATATACAATCTATTATTATTTAATGATAAGGAGATATATTAAATTCAACATTGTGGTAAATGTAACGAAATACCCTGTAATAAATTTTGGGAAAACAAAAATCCTGAGTGGTCAGAAGAACAACACAGAAAAATAGTAGAAGAAAGGGTCAAAATGTTAAAAGCTGTAGATTAAAAGGAATTAATCAATAACTTAATTTTATTGACGCACCAACTAACTAATAAACAATGAAGACTAGTAGATAAGTAAAACACAGGAAAGGCAAAAATGGAAACAATAATAATAACACTAATAGCAATAATTTTCATAGGAATACTATTTAAAATAGTTGAAAGTAAATTATCCAATAAGAATAAATATAACTACGCAACAGCCTACAAAGATGTTGATAGTATACTCACAAAAGCAGAATTAAAATTTTATGATACTTTATATGATGTCTGTAATGATTTGGATGTCACCTTATTTACCAAAGTAAGAGTAGCGGACATAGTAAAAGTCAAGAATAAAGATGACTATTTCACCTATTTTAACAAAATAAGTTCTAAACATATTGATTTTGTACTATGTGACAATGCAACTCTAAAGCCTTTGGTGTGTTTAGAATTAGATGATAGATCCCATTATAGAAAAGATAGAATGGAAAGAGATAAATTCATTAATGAAGTATTAAGCAGCATAGGTTATGAAGTAGTACATATACCATGTAAATACAAATATGATAAGGAAGATGTTAAACTAGAATTACAAAATGCTTTGAAAAATGTATCATAGAAATGAAAACTAATTATCCTAGATTAAATAAAATTTTTGGGATAATTCTTTTTTGTTTTAATTCAAATATAACAATAGTTTTAATTAAAATTACCACCATAAGAAAAAATTACTAATACTCGTAAATGTATTTAATTTAATATATTGTTAATACTAATAAAGAATTCTTAAAAAAATTTACGAATTTTTGAAACTAAATGAGGTGTTCGTGCGTCTAATTAATGAGGAGTAAAATAATTACTATTTTTTAATAGGGCAAATTTTAAGAACACCAATGCTGAACTTTAAGACTATAAACAACACAATGATGAGGTGAGTATATTGAAGAAGAATACAATAAGAGCTATAGCATTGGTTCTAGGATTAAGTTTATTTTCTTTTGTAGGATGTAAGACTGACAACACAGACCCTAATACACCAAACCAAGAAAATAATAATGAAATCCAAAACAATGAAAATGTTGACATGAATGGTGACAACATGTAATTAAACTGAAATCAATATTATTATTTCGATTTAATACTTATGAAACAAGTTAAAAAAATAGATATGAAATTTCTAGGTTGATAGAAGTTTTTTAATCTATTTTTTTATTGCAAAAATCTTATTAGTAGTATAGTGTAGAAAGAAGTACCGAAATTATAGAAATATGACATGTATTAAAATATACTATTGTAGTATAATATGGGGTAAGTAATCTATATAAATAAAATAAATAAGGGACTGTTTCTTGACAAAATAAATAGAGACAGTCCTTTTGAGACTGTAACAAATTACTGTATAATACATTATATGTCTAAAGGAAGTGAAGAACTTTGATACACTATCGCTACTCTTTTCGATTCAAATTGATTACAGTATTTCTTATATCCATATTTTTATTATCAATTTTAGTAATGGTAACGTTACCAACGTATTTTTCAAAGACAATGAATAAAGAGATTGATGTATTGACGGACAGTACTTTAACAGCTATTGAACATAATCTTAATAGTTACTTTGATGAACTTGAAAGAATAACTATCATGCCGTATTTCAATCAATCATTTATGGATTCTCTGTTAGTAATAAATAACAGTTACTACGATGAATTGGATACATATAATAAATTTCTATTAACTCAATCTATACAATATACATTGGCTAACTATCTTCAATCAACTCGTGTTGATGTATTAAGTGCTCTTTTTGTAACAGAAAACCTGCAATCATTCATTACAACTAAAAAGTACGGACAAACTTCAGTTATTAATGGATATAACTTCAAAGGAGCACAATGGTATCGACAAGCTATTATAAACAACAGTAATGTAACATATATCAATGCCCATAAACAAGATTATCTACAAACCCCCGTAGCTGGTCAAGTGTTTTCAGTGGCTCGTCTTATAAAAGACCCAATAACAATGAAGACCTTGGGAGTTCTTATGGCTGATATGGATACCAATATTATTGCAAAGACTTTTAATAATATTAATCTAGGGGTTTCATCAATTATTACAGTGTATGACGGGAACAATAATCTTATATATGCTACAAAACCAATATCAGAGTCCTTAGAAGACCAAATCATTAATTATACAGGTAAAAAGATCTCCTCAGAAAAAGATGATTATAGACTTATTAAAAGACCATTGAGCAAATTGCCATGGCATATCAATATATTAGTATCTCAATCTGAGCTAAATGATAAAGTCAAAGGTATGTATATAGTAGGCGGTTTATTTATAATCCTAGAGCTCTTGATTACTATATTGATCTATTATCTTATGTGGAATCATATTACCAAGCCTTTCAACAATATGCTTATGACAATTGAGAAGATTCAAAAAGGCAACCGTTCTCTATTATTCGACGAATCAGGAAAAGATGAGATTTCTTATTTGTGTCATAACCTCAATAATATGATGTATGAGATTGATGATTTGGTAAGCAGAGAGTATAAGGCAATCATAGAAAAACAAAAAGCCGAATATCATGCTTTACAATCTCAGATACAGCCTCACTTTTTATTTAATACCCTCAATGGATTGATAGGGCTTAATAGATTAGGTGAGCGAAAAAAAGTAGAAGAGACAATAATCAACTTAACAGGAATGATGAGATATATTCTCAATCAACAAGATACATCTAGCCTAGAAGAAGAATTCAAGCTTCTAAAGCGGTACTGTGCATTACAAAAATTACGTTTTGGCGAACGTATCAACTATGATTTTCAACTAGACCCAGAATTAGAAGATGTTCAAGTTCCAAAATTACTATTACAACCTTTGGTGGAAAATGCCATAATTCATGGGTTGGAACCTATACACGAGTCTGGTCAATTACAAGTAAAAGCATTTATAGAAAAAATAGAAGATAAAGATTATATATACATATTAGTTGAAGATAATGGAATTGGTTTTGACATAACTAAAGTATCATCCAACGTTGGAATTGCCAATACAAAAAACAGGTTAATGCTTATTAATTCATCTAGTGAAATCACAATTGACAGCAAAGAAGGAGAAGGTACCAAAATAAATATAAAGATACCTCTTAATCTTGAAAATAACTCAAAGGCAGGGAGTGTTGATCTATGAGAATCTTAATAGCTGATGATGAATATTTAGTCAGATCTACATTAGTTAGTATGTTAGGAGAATTAGGTATATCAAAGGATTGGATTGATGAAGTAGACAATGGGGAAGCTTTGATAAGTCAAATTCAAACAGCGACTTATGATATCGCTTTTATAGATATCAGGATGCCAAAAATGAATGGACTTGAAGCTATTGAAAAAGCTAAAAGTATAGCACCTTACACAAAATGGGTTATAGTTACTGGTTACTCAGAATTTTCATATGCAAAAGAAGCTATACAGCTAGGGGTATCCAATTACTTATTGAAACCCATAAGTATCAACGAACTAGGTGAAGTTATCTCAGAACTGCTCCAGGAGAATCAAAAATATGCTTTACTGCTGAATCAACAGTTTGAATCAGACATGAATAGTATATATCAAGAATTACAATATCTAGAAAAGCTTGAAATCAACTATACTGAGCATATAAAATATATGACATTTTGTATTAATACCAATTCTTTTGATATAGCTCTCAGAAATAATGTAATGCAGAAATTATATGGAGAACTAAGAGAAAAGATTAAAAATATCATTACTCCTAATATTAGAATAGTTTTTTTAAACAGACAAGGAGTTGATTTAACCTTAGTTTTGGCATGGGGATTCTTAGGCAATCATGAAGAGGCTGAGGAAATAGTAAATAATTTTTATAAGTCTCTAAAAGTTATGCTCTTAAAATATCGTTGTACAGGTATGGAATTGACGCTGATTCATTCAGAAGCTGTAGACTCGCTGGATAATAATTTCAAATACCTGCATTGCATATATAACATGTGTCAGTTAAGGATATTGAAACCTAGTGAGCACATATTTACCCTTAATGACCTTAAGGATATGTGGGAACAAGCAGAAGACAGTCAGCTACAATTAGTTGACAATTGCTCCGGGTTATTTGATACATTTTATAGTAACAACTATTTGGCTTTCATGAGTCATGTTGATACTCTTGACAAATTGATTAATACTAATGAACAATTACTGATGGATGACTTTAAAAAATATCTAAATCCTTTACTTGAATCTTATGATGAAGGTAATACGACTATTGAGAAGTTGAAACAGATAGCTCATGAATACCTTGTTAAAACCAAGTCAACTGATGATAGCCAAATGGATAGTATAAATCAAATTAAACTCTATGTCCAAAAAAACTACATGAAAGATATAGGTATCTATCAGATTGCAGATAAATTAGATCTGACACCTAATTATCTAAGTACGTTGTTCAAGAAAAAAGAAGGTATCACTTTCATGAAATATCTCACCAAGACGAGAATGTTAATCGCAAAAGAATTATTAACAAACAACAATGTTACAGTAAGTCAAGTAGCCAATCAAGTTGGTTTCAACAGTGCAAGATATTTCAGTAAGCTTTTCAAAAACTATTATAATATCTACCCATCCGAATTAAAGCATAAGAAGTCCAATTAATAATAAGGCAATGGAATTCTATCTTGTATATTCTCTAACAATATATTAGATAGAATTCCGTTGGATTATCCTTTGACAGCTCCAGCAGATAATCCTTTAACAAAGTATTTTTGGAGAAACAAATAGAGAATAACTAATGGTATTGTACCTATTATACATCCAGCAGCTACCCAGTTGATCTGATTAGAGAACTGAGAGAAAAATTGATTTAGAGCTACTGTTAAAGTATACATATTGGGTTTCTGTAAGAAAAATATTGAAAATGTATAATCATTCCATATAGCTACACCAACCAAGATTGTAACTGTTGCTGTTACTGGCTTCAACAATGGGAATATAATCCTGAAAAATATTCCAAAACGTCCGCATCCATCAATCAAAGCTGCTTCATCAAGTTCCTTGGATATGGAGCCTATGAAACCAGTAAACAAAAAGATTGTTATTGGTAGCTGATAAGCTATATGAGGTAATATAACGCTTAAGTATGTACTGGTTCCTGTAGTATTGACAATCAATTTATACAATGGAACCAATATAGTTAATGGAGGCACAATCATACAGGATACACATAAGGTATAAATGAAATTATTGAATTTTGTTTTATACCTTGCCAATGGATATGAAGCAAATGCACCAAGAACAATAACACTTACAACTACTACAAGAGTGATGAATATATTATTCTTGAACGCCGATATCATGTTTGCCTCTAACCATGCATTCTTAAAATTATCTAAATAAAGGTTAAAAGAAGGTATCCAATAAGACGAGCTATTGGAAGCAGGTCTAAAAGCCAAATTGATTAAGATATAAAAAGGTATCAAATATAAGATGCCTACAATATACATAATACATCTACTGAGTCTTTTCACATTTCTACCTCCTTATTCCTGAAAAATTTCAAATTGATAATACTGATTATGCTAATTATTAAGAACATAACTATTCCCATTGCAGAAGCATATCCCGCATCCATTCTTACAAAATATATCTGGTACATCATTGTTGATATAGAAGCTGATGTATAGCCAGGTCCGCCTTTTGTCATAGCCATGATTACATCAAATAGCTTCAAACCACCAATAATGTTTATAACTACACTGGTTGTTATGGCTGGCATTAACAATGGAATTGTAACGTTTTTGAACTTTGTCCAACTTGTAGCACCATCTATACTAGCTGCCTCGTAATAGGTTTTAGGAATACCTTGAAGGCCAGCTAGATATATAACCATTGAAATACCCATATATTGAAATGAGTTTACAAGAGTGATAATCCATACAGAACGTTTTCCTACAGCAAGCCAGTCAAGTGGATCTAAGCCCAACAGCATCATAATATCATTGATTGCTCCACCTTCAAATTTGAAAAAGAAATACCATACATATCCCATAATCAATGCACTTATAACAACTGGTAAGTATACAACAGTTCTTACCAATTTCTCACATCTCATTTTTTGATCCAATAGAACTGCACATCCAAGACCTAGAACATTTTGTATTAATGTACTGCCTACTCCATAGATAAGAGTATTTTTTACGGTAAAATAAAAGTCTTTATCGTGAAATAATTTCTGATACTTCTGTAATCCTACCCATAGAAATTTTGGAGAATAACCATTCCATTCTTTGAAAGATATAATAATTCCCTGAAAAAATGGATAAAATATAAGCAGAACAAAGAAGATAAGAGCAGGAACATACATGATATTAACTATTTTTGGTGAGTGTAACTGCTTTTTAAGTTTGCTTTGTATCGTTTTCATATCTATTCCTTTCTAGATTCAATAATTAATGAGTTACAAAAAGGACTGCTTCATAATATATTCGTTAACTGGCTAACATTATGAGACAGCCCTTTCTTTAGATTATGTATTTATAATTAATTATCTTGTAGTTGATGTAGACGGTTAAACTCTGATTCCATGTTTTCTGAGAATTCTCTAGGAGTGATAACCTTGCCTAGTAGGGATTGAGAATTCTTACACATAACATCCCACATTCCATTTGGAAGATATACTCTATCAAAGTATGGGAAAGTTCTTAGGTTAGCGTATTTCTCATAAGTTTTTGTTAACTCTCCAGCATTGATTTCTACACCTTCAATAGCAGGAGGTAATTTTGTATAAGCACATACTTTTGCAACATTTTCTTTTTGTGCACAGAAATCAATAAATGCCATAGCAGCTTCTTTGTTAGGAGAATCTTTCCAAACACCGAAAGTTGTTTTTTCTCCACCAGCGAAAGTTGGTTCATCACCATCATATATAGCAGGAATAGGCATCATATCTGCTTTTATTTCTGGATTAAGAGCACGAGCTTCTTCAATGAAATATGGACCATAGAATCCAATAGCAGCTTTACCTTCAGCAAATTTTGCTATATTGTCACTGAATTTTACTGTGAAGATATCTTTGTTTATATAACCTTTTTCAAACATTTCAAGCCATTTTTCAGGTAGAACGTCCCATTTGTTCCAATCAAAAGTTTTATTTAATAGAGCTTCTGCTTCATTTTTCTCTGGACTTATCAATAGTGGTGTTGCAAAGAAATCGAAGAATTGAGCTTCCTCCCAGCCTTCAGCAGCACATACTATTGGAGTGATTTCTCCATTACTCTTAGTTTTGATAGTTTCACATGCAGCCATAAATTCATCAAGAGTAGCTGGTATTTCTATACCATATTCCTCAAAAATAGCTGTATTATAGATTGGACCTGATTGATCTTGATCAAAAGGTAATACATAAAGTTTGCCTTCTTCGTCGCTGACGATTGGTTTGAAGGACTCTGTAACTTTATCAGCCCATTCTCTGTCACTTAAGTCAGCTAAGAATTCACCATATCTTAATTTTGCCCATCCATGAGTTGAGAATATATCTGGCATATCTTTGGCAGCCATTTTTACTTTTAACATGTTTTCATATTCTCCACCAGGAGCACTGAAATCAATTTGAATATTAGGATTAAGTTTTTCATATTCTTTTGCCATATTTTCAAGAACCTCTGCATGTTTACCAACAACATTAGTCCATACAGTTAATTGAATAGGGTCTTCGTTATTTTTTGCATCTGGTTCGGTAACTTCAGGTGTTGAGTTGTCAGGAACATTTGCACTTTCTTTTTTTGCATCATTATTTTTACATCCAGCAAATAACATTGTTAAAACTGTTACTAGCAATAATAATGTACCTATCTTTTTCATATAAACATCCTCCTTGTTTTTCATTTCATGATTTTATTATAGCTGGTGAATGAAGATAATTGTATGACTTAGAATTACACTTAAGGTATATATTTCTTTGATTATAATATGGAAACATGCCATTTATACAGGATTTTAATTAATAACATGATTTTGAATATATTGAAAACAATATTTTAAAGGCATTATCAAATTTTATTATTTACACATTTCAAGAGTTGGAATATAGTCCTAAGTATATATGCTGTACTATGACTTATAGTCATAAACCAAGGATACCTTATCTAAGGTTAAATATGATATATTTCACATCTAGAAGTTACCTATATTCTTCTAACACTATACTAAATTATAAATTGAATTGTTACAAGCCAGATACTTAAAATATTACTTGGATTATATTGAGTGGTATAAAAAATGAGGAGGTATTTTATGTTTAACAAAAGGTATAACAAAAGAAAGTTTATTGTAATGTGGGTAATCATTTTTATTTGTATCATTTGTACAAGTCCAATAACAGAAGAAAAGGCATATGCTGATTCTCAAACTATCTATTATGTGTCAACTGATGGTGATGATTCTAATGCAGGCACAATATCTCATCCTTTTGCAACATTAGATAGAGCTAGGGATGCTATAAGAGAATTAAAGCACACCAGTGGTATCCCAGCAGGTGGAGTAACAGTATATATTAGAGAAGGAGAGTATATTCTAACAGATACATTCACTTTGACACCTGATGATTCAGGAGAAGTAGATGCTCCAATAATATATAGATCATATCCAGGAGAAGAGCCCATAATCAGCGGGGGAATAAATGTAGGAGAATGGACGAGAGTCACTGAAAATATTGGGGGAATTACACCTGAGGCAAATGGAAATCTATGGGTAGCAGATATACCTCAAGGTGAGAGAGTCCATTATTTTTATATTAATGGAATAATGCAGCAGGTGGCAAGACAATATAATCATGATGTGTGGAGAAGCTGGTACAAGTTTCGTAATAATAGTGGAGAAATAGGAACTATAGGTCCAAATGGTCAGTGGTTGAAGTATAGGGATGAAGTTAGTCTAGAGAATCTACCTAGTAATGGGGATATGGAAATGCTATTGATTAATGTTGTATTTTGGAACAGCATATCTGTCATAAAAGATGTAGACCCAATTACAAAAACAGTATGGAGACATAGTAAGAATCCTAACAATTTTGCTAAGGACACATTTGATAATTATGAAGGTGGAGGTTATTCAAACTTGATAAATGCTCTTCCTTTTCTTGATAGACCAGGTGAATGGTGTGTAAATAGCACACAAGGAAAGATTTATTATTGGCCTTATGATGAAAACATGGATAATAAAAATGCAGTAATACCTGTTTTGAATGAATTAATCCGTTTGGAGGGTGATGGAGAAGCCAACAACTGGCAAGATCAGGTACATGATATAGAGTTTAGAGGGCTTACTTTAATGTATTCAGATAGGTTACATGAAGATGAATGGTCAGCTGGTTCTATAAAACGTAACAGTGAAGATCCTGGAGGTGCTGTTTATCTACAAGGAGTAAGAGATTGTGTTATAGAAGGTAATAAGTTACTCAATATAGGTGCTTACGGAATCGCTATGACCCAATATAACCAGAACAATAGGATTCTACGCAATGAACTGGGATTCTTGGGATGTGGAGGTATAGAACTATACGGATATGGACCAGGTAATGTAGACGTTAATAAGAATAATATCATAGAAAGAAATTATATCCACCATATTGGACTTGCACCATATTCACATTCTGCTGCAATAACTATCTATGGAAGTAATAACAATACGATCAAGTACAACTATATCAGAAATGTTCCATATGCAGGGATATCTATAGTAGGGGTACCAAATAATGAAATAAATGATAGGAATGATAATACAAAGACTATAGGTGGTTACGATACATATTGGGATAATACGGATTTCTATCAGCTAAGAGATTCAGAGTTGCCTGATGATCTTACAGAACATAGTGTCAAAGCTTATTTACATTCAGAAAATAATGTTGTGGAAAAAAATATTGTTAGAGATTATATGATGAAACTTAATGATGGTGGAGCTCTATATTCATGGCATTGTGGGGATGGAACAAAGTGGAAAGGAAATATACTATATAGAATCAATCCTTTATCCGGGTTATATATGTACAATATCTATTTAGACAGTAGCTCCAATTATTGTACTTTAAGTAACAATATCACTTGGTGCAATAATACTCATTTGGATAAAGGAATAAGTAACACATGGATAAACAATCCTATTAGTTATCCCAATAAACCCCAAGGATATGATGAACTTCTTAATGTAATTACCAATGAAGTAAATTCTCTTGGAGGATGGCCAGAATCCCTTGCAGAAAATGGATTATATACTATAGAAGCAGAAAATAGTGTTTTGAAGGATACATCAGTCAATACATCTGGTTCTATTAAATATGTAGAAGGCTGTGATAATGATGATTGGATTATGCGTAAAGTAGATTTTGGGACAGGTATGGAAGGCTTTGAAGCAAATGTCTGTGTTGAACAGCAAAATGAAGAGGCATATATTGAAATAAGACTGGATAGTCCTAATGGTAATCTTATAGGTACTTTAAATCTAACTTCAACAGGCGAAGCATTTAATATTCAGTCTTGTGCTATTTCCAATATAAGTGGAATTCATGATATATATATGGTATTCAAGGGCGCAAATGATATATGTAAGCTAGACTGGTTTAGATTAATTAAGAATTATACATATGAACTTCCTGAGATTATTCAAGCGGAAGACTTCAGCAATATGAATGGGGTAGAGATACAACCTGAAGGCACAACGGTAGGATGGTGCGATGATGGGGACTGGCTTTGCTACAATAGAGTAAATTTCGGTAATGGATATAATGGTTTTACTGCAAGGGTTGGAGTAGATAACGAATATGCAGGAAGAGTGGCTAAAATAAGATTGGATAGTCCTACAGGAAGATTAATTGGAACCCTTAATCTACAAGGTACAGGCGGATGGGAAGTTTTTGAAGAACAGAGTACCATAGTGTCAGGTGTAAGAGGATTACATGATGTTTATATAGTATTTGAAGGTGGAATTGGTGCAGGTAACTTTGATTGGTTTGAATTCAGTAATCCTATATCATCTACATTACCTGTTGACCTAGAATTACTGGATATAGGTATACCATTAATAACAGGTTCTGCTTCATATGATAATCAAGAATTATCAGTAACAGGTGCAGGCTCTGATATATGGGGAAGCTCAGACCAATTTGCATATGTTAATAAACTGGTTAAAGGGAATTCAGAGATTATTGCTCGTGTTACGTCTTTAGTAGATACCGATGAATGGGCAAAAGCAGGATTGATGTTTAGAGAATCTGGAGATTCAGATAGTAATTTCGTTGATTTGATAGTAACACCATCTAATGGTTTGGAGTTACAGTGGAGAACTAACAAAGGCGGTAATTGTAATAACATTAATTTAGGTAGCTATACTTTTCCGGTATATCTGAAGCTAATAAAATCCGGCAATACTTTTTCAGCCTATAAGTCAGTAGATGGTATCAATTGGAGTTCATCCCTTGGTAGCTGTAGTGTAGATATGAATAGTACAGTAAAAGCAGGTATATGTGTATCATCCCATAATCCATATCAAGGTACTACGGCTAAGGTTGATAATATTGACATAACTTCTCAAGAAATACCAACCTTATTAGATATCCAAGCAGAAGGTTATAATTCTATGAATGGAGTTGAATTATCTAATGAAGGAACATCTGTAGGATGGTGTGATACAGGAGATTGGTTATGTTATGAAAATATAGATTTAGGAGGTGGTTTTTCAGCATTTACAACAAGGGCAGCTGTAGACAATTCTTATGCTGGGAGAAAGGTGGAGATTAGACTTGATGGCATTACTGGAACAATAATTGGTACTCTAACAATGAAGGCAACTGGTGGTTGGGATATGTTTCAAGAGCAAAGTACTGATATAAGTGATGGTAGTGGAATACATGATGTTTATATTGTGTTCAAAGATGGTGATGGCGCAGGTAACTTTGATTGGTTTAGATTCCAATAATATAAAATAGGAGGGTTTCATATGTTAAAGAACAAGTCTTTCAATAAGACAATTATTATTTTGATGGTTTTTGTAACAACGTATGTGTTGGGGATAACCCCTATTAGCATGGAACAAGTATACGCTGCAGGTATACAAGCAACTTTTTATGTATCACCTGATGGGGATGATACTAATCCTGGTACAGAATCACAGCCTTTTGCAACTATTACTAAGGCACGAGATGTCATTCGTACCATCAATGATAACATGACTGGGGATATTATCGTTTATCTAAGGGATGGGGAATACTATATAGAAGATACTATAACTTTTAATGAATCAGATAGTGGCACTAATGGGTATAAGATTCATTATAAGAATTATAATAGTGAAGAACCTGAAATTATAGGTGGACAAAAAATTACAGGATGGACATTACATGAGGGTAACATTTATAAGGCTTATGTAGGGAACGATTGGCAATCTTATAATATGATAGAAAACGGTGTTACATGTACAGTAGCAAGGACACCTAATACAGGGTATTTTAAAGTGGATTCAAAGGTAATTGAAGGTATATCCTTTAAGTATAAGGCAGAAGATATAACTGATACTTTTGATTACAGTGATGCATCTGTGATGATATGGGTGGGACAAGCTCATTGGGATTGGTTCACTTCCTTGTTGAGTATTGATAATGTAGATTTTACAAATAAAACTATCAAGGTTAATCCTAGTACTAATACCTTTAGAACAATGGATACAGGTGCAAGATATTATCTAAATGGTTCCTTAGATTTTTTAGATACTCCTGGAGAGTTTTATTATGACCAGTCAGAGGGGTATGTATATTATTGGTCTGGTAATGATTCTATAGACCAACAGGAAATCATTGCTGCCACTGTAAAAAATGTTATAGAGCTAAAAGGTAGTTCTACTGATAATCACGTTATGAATCTACATTTTGAAGGACTTAAAATGGCATTAAGCAATTACAGTAATGAGCATTGGAGTTATCAAGACCCAGGGACTATAGGCATTGGTGATAACAATGAGTATGAACATGGTCGTTACGGATTATTCTATATGGAGAATGCAAGTCATAATGCCATTAGATTCTGTAAGATATTCAATGCAGGATTCAGTGCTATAATTTTGAATCATGCAGCCGATAATAATACAATCTATGGAAATTGGATACAGGATGCTGGCTATAACGGTATTTATCTAACTGGATGGGGACCTAATAGGGGCGGTTTTGCTAATATAACTGAAGCTTATGTGAATCATAATAATATTATTTCTAACAACTATATTTATAATTGTGGTTTGAATGTAGGTCATGGATCAGGTGTCCAATTATATATGAGTGGAGATAATGAAATTTCATATAATGAAATTAGTACAATGCCAAGGTATGGTATATCATTAAAAGGGCAAAGATGGGGCACACAGCCATCAACATACTATGGTGAAACAGTTAATTTTGATAATCACTATGATTTTAATCTATGTAAAGATAATGTAATCAAATATAATGATATGTATGATTTATGCAATGATAGTGGTGATTGCGGAGCAGTTGAAGGATGGGGAACAGGAAAAGGCAATTATGTTTTCAATAACAGATTACATGACTATTATAATGATGTAAGTTCCTATGCTTTTTTCGGATTTATGAATGATGATGATTCTGATTATTATACATTAGAAAATAATCTAGTATATAATTGGGCAGGAACAAGAGCATTCCAGAATAATGGAAATTCAAATCTCACATATATTAATAATCATCATAGTACTAATGAACAGGATGCAATGACAAAAGCATCTCAAAACGGTATTGATTGGAATAATGTGGGGCTAAAAGGTGATTTTCCTTTTGATACTTCATTGGTAGCTACAGTATTGTTGCCAACCAAATATGAAGCAGAAAAAGCAGTATTGTCAAGTGGTGCAAGTATCAATACTAATCACACTGGATATTCTGGAACAGGCTTCATAGATGGATATGGAAGTACTGGCGCAGCAACAACATTTTCAGTCAATACATCAAAAGCAGGACATTATGAGGTTGTTTTAAGATATTCAGGAGAAGTTTCTGAAAGGACATTAGGTGTCTATGTTAATGGAACGAAAGCTTTGGATACCAATCTTCCTCCTACTTCTGATTGGGACTCATGGGCAAGTAAAAAAGAAGTTTTAACCTTAGAAGAAGGGCTTAATACTATTACTTATCAGAATGATGCTGGAAATAATGGAGTAGCTAACTTGGATTATATTATGGTAACGCCATGTACGGTTGAACCAATAACTATTGAAGCAGAAGACTATGATTCAATGAATGGAGTCAGTCTTCATCCAGGAGATCAAGTCGTGGGTTGGTGCGATGATGGAGATTGGTTATGTTATAATAATGTAAATCTAGGGAATGGATATAATGAACTTGTTGTCAAAGTAGCAGTTGACCCAGCTTATGCAGGTAAAAGAGCTGAAATAAGACTTGATAGTGTGACAGGTACATTGATTGGGACACTTACCGTTGGCGATACAGGGAGTTGGGATACATTCCACGAACAAACTATATCATTGACAGGTGGTAGTGGTGTACATGATATTTATGTTGTATTTAAAGATGGTAGTGGAGTAGGTAATTTTGATTGGTTCAGATTTGATTACTAATACAACAAGGTAATCCATTAGCCTATAGAATCTTAAGTAATATATGAAAACAATATTCTAATATTAATTAGTATTAGGGTGTTGTTTTCTTTTTGCCAAAATGGTATGAGAGGACGGTAGATAAAATAATTATCTACCTCCTACTCAATTTATTAATGATTATTAATTAGATTGAAAAGTTCTCAGCTGTATTTTTCATATCAATAGCCATCTTTGCAAGAGTTTCACTAGAAGCTTGAATTTCTTGTATTGAAGCCATTTGCTCTTCGGTTGCGGCTGATACAGTTTGTGTTTCACCTGCTATTTCTCTACTAATATTTTCAATATCTTTAACGGAAGACACTATTTCAATACTACTATCTGACATTTGTTGCATAGTACTGGATACTTCCTGAATCTGACAGGAAACATGCTTAATTAGATTAATTATATCTTCATATGATTTTCCTGCACGAACAACAGTTTCTTTACCTAATTTAACCTGATTAGTACCTTCATTCATAGCTATTACTGCTTGATCAGTACCATTTTTAATTTCTAGTATTAATTCGGATATTTTTTTAGCAGCTGATTGGGACTGTTCAGCTAATACTCTTACTTCATCTGCAACGACTGCAAACCCTTTTCCTTGCTCTCCTGCCCTAGCTGCTTCTATTGCCGCATTAAGAGCAAGTAAATTGGTTTGTTCTGAAATATTGACGATTATATCCACTATTTGACTTATTTCTGCTGAATGAGCGTTTAAGCGGATTATTGCCTCAGAAGAATTTACAGTAGTTTCTTCGATTGTATTCATCTGAACAACTACAGCATCCATAGCTTTTTCTCCATGATTAGCTGCTTTTGTTGCTTCATTAGACCCATTTGCTACATCATTAACATTCTCTGTTACTTGTTGGATACCTTGTAATATCTGTTCTATTGTATCTGTACTATGACTTACAACGGTCATCTGTTTTTCTGTTCCATCGGCTAGATTTTCCATAGCATTAGTTACTTGTTCTAAAGCCTGTGCTGTTTCTTTAGTAGTAACCGAGAATTGATTTGAAGATAAGGTTACTTGCTCTACAGAATCTAATATCTGCCCGATAAGATTCCTAATATCTTTTTGCATATTGACTAACATCTTAGCTAAATATCCAAATTCATCTTTACGGTTTATGTATTTTTGAGGCATTTGTTTAGAAAAATCCCCTTCTGCTAACAAATTAATATGGTTTATAGCTCCGTCCAGTGGAGCAGTAAAATATTTAGCAATAATAATTGCTAATATAAAAGCAACAATTATTATAACAAGTACCATTATAAAAGCTGTATTTTTCATGGTATTTATATCTTTTTGGATTTCTGTTTCCTCTATTACACCGATTAATTTCCATCCAAGTCTATCGGAGTTATATGCATTGACCACATAATCTTTACCATCCATATTGACATGAATATTTTCGGTTTCATTGATATCATTTTCATTTAACAACTCTTCTGGAAATACATCTTTAATATCTTTAAACATTAAATCTTCGTTTTTGGGGTGAGCTAATATTTTACCATTTCCATCTACCAGAATAACAAATCCTGTTTTACCTATATTAATATCTTTTATAGTATTTGTAAGATTTTCCAAACTTAGAGCCACCGCAACAACACCTTTATTATTTCCTGTTTCATCTTTAATCACAGAAGCGGCACTCATAAATAACTTACCTGTTCCAGTTGATTGGTAAGGATCCGTTAGAATTACTTCGTTGGGATTGTTCCAAGCCTGTTGATACCAGCCTCTTTCTCTTGGATTATAACCTGGAGATCTAGTACTACCTTCTTTAACAGGCCACTTTAGATAACCTCCATTTTCTTCTACACCTATTCCAATTAAATAAATATTAGGATAACTTTCTCCCACATTTTTCATTACTTCCAAAAGGCTATTAGACAGACTACCTATTTCTGGCGTTGGTATTTTAATCTTTTTATCACCTTTTTTATCAGCAGTCGAAAATATTGTGTTATCTATTTGAGTTACTAAAGAATGAGTAGCCATTTGTTTTGCATTTCCTTTTAGCGTTTCAATGTTACTATTTAAGTAATTATCAACTTGGTTAATCGTATGAGTAGTTGTATCTCTAAAATTTTCGTATTCATTTGTTTCAAATCTCAAAATATAAATAATTGTTCCTACTATCAAAGGTATTAAAGCTATACCTAAAAAAACTGTAAATAATTTTCCTCGTATCCCTGTAAATTTTTTTCTTGTTCTCATAGTAAGTCTCCTTTAAGTCAATTAGTGTTATAATATGTAATGAACTTGTTAAAAAATTAGGTATAAATATTAGAAAAATAAAATATAACTTAGAAAAACCTGTTTTAATACTATAACTCATTATATACTAGGGGTTAAATTTATGTCAATATATGTATTTGAACTATAACCTAAAGCATTATTGTTTTTAGTCCCAAATTACTATATTTTTTTAATATATATATTATGATGAGTGATTAGGGCTATTTAGAATAAATAAAAGGGTAGTATATTTTATTTTGAAAATAGTGGACTATAAAATTAAAATAAGTTTAAATATTAATACTTATATTCTAGAAATATTTGACAACATTTTTACAATATACTATAATTAAAGATGAATTAAATGAAAAGGAGCAAGTGCAATGTCTAAATTCTTAACTAAATGAGACGAATTGAATAGAAGGTGAAGAGAGAAAACCAGTAGAATGGTTTTATTAATGGTACTCTTTACTAAATTTTAGTTAAGAACACAAGTTAGCACTAAATAGTATAATAGGATTAGGCATGCTTGAGGCATGTTTTTTTATACCCTTTTTTAATAATATATTTTGATTAATATACTATAAAGGCTATAAATGGAAGTGTTCATTTACAGCCTTTTTTTGCGTACTTCTATACCATTTATCTATGGATTTTTACCTTCTATCCAAACTTTCCCTTACTGTTTAATTTATATTTTATATACAGAGGTGAGTCAATTGAAAGATGAACATGTAATGAAAATGACAAGGCAAGATGGTAGTAGAAAATATGCTTTTGTCACATTTCTAATGATGAATGACCATTTTCTGCCTGGTATATTAATGCAGGGTAATCAATTGCGAAAAGGTAACTATGGTGCGGATTTGGTATGCCTGGTTACAGAGAATATATCACAAGAGGCAAAAGATATAATAGGAGAGATCTATGATTATGTAGTTGATGTAGAAGAAGTCTTCATACATCATAGAAGGCGTCAAAAACGTCAAGATAGACCTTATTTATTCACAAGATTTCAAGCATTAAGATTAGGTATAGATGGAGATTTGGGGTTTGATTATGAAAAGGTAGTTGTTCTAGATGCTGATGTACTGCCTAGAAAGAATTATAATCAGCTGTTTGCATTGGATACACCAGCAGGAACTGTGAATGAGAGGAAAGGCTATACTATGGAGTATAGCAATGACGGAAAGTATATAATTCCACCAAATGTGAAAACAACAAAAAAGTGGATCTGGCATAGAACCTATGATTCCATGTGCCCTCATGGAGAAAATGTACCTGTGGATATTTGCCATCGTGTCATAGATGATCCGAGTAACATGGGAATAAATAGTTCCTTATGGGTATTGACTCCGTCTATGGATGATTATCATGAGATAATGGAAGATGTTAATAGACCAGAGATAAAAAAGCTCATAGGAGATATTTTCAATTGGCCTGAAATGCAGTATGCAACTATACATTGGGCAGGCAGATGGAAAAATATTGACCTTATCTTCAATGGATTCGGGGGATATCCATCAATTGATATATTGTATGGACTTCATTATGCAGGGTTCAAACCATGGAATTTTAAGGATAAAAAGAAGATTTACCGTTTAGGGAAAAAGAAGGATTTTCTCTATTGGTATAAAACATATATTGAGATGGTGACAAAAGATTATCCTAGTTTTCTGGAATATAAGAAGTTAAAGAATCTATTAGATTGTATCAATGACTTTCTTAGAAGTGAAGGATTGGATTTAGCTAATACCAAGGGTGGATAATGGAGGAGAGTTAAAATGTTAAAAGGATTAATAGGTTATACAGGTTTGGTGGGTAGTAATTTAGATAGGCAGGCATTTTTTCATGAAAAATATAATAGTAAAAACATCGATAGTATAAGAGGCAAGAAATTCGATTTACTTGTATGTGCAGGTATATATGGAACCAAGTGGTATGCTAATAAGTATCCACAAGAGGATAAACTGGCTATTTACAGACTTCTAGACAATCTTGTAACTGTATCCTGTGGATATTTTGTTCTCATATCCACTGTAGATGTGTATAAAAATCCTAATGGGGTAGATGAGGACACAATTATTTCTCTTCATGGTTTACATGACTATGGTAAACATAGATATGAGGTAGAACAGATAGTAAAGGCTAGATTCAGACATCATTCCATTATACGCCTGCCAGCCTTGTTTGGAAGGAACCTGAAGAAAAATTATATATATGATTTAATGAATAATCATTGTTTGGAATGGACGCATAGAGATAGTGTGTATCAATATTATAATCTGGATTTTTTATGGGATGATATTAAGATTGTCATGGATAATCATATCCCACTTATTAATTTCAATTCAGAGCCTATAAAAGCATGGGAAATTGCCAATGAGTGTTTTAATAGAGATTTTACTAATGTGACCAAAAGATTACCAGACATCTATGATGTAAAATCAAAATACTCTAATCTATTTAGTAAAGACAATGATTATATGTATTCAAGACAGAAGGTACTTAAAGATATCATTAATTTTAGTAGTAATAGTGTATAAGTAAAGCAATTATCAAGAAATGAATTGATAAAAGATATTGGGGTGATTAGTATGATTATTGAGGCTGATTATATTATATTAGGTGCTGGTATGTATGGGTTATATGCCAGCAAAGATTTAGTTGATAAAGGAAATAAAGTGGTCATATTAGAACATGATTGTAATAGTTTTCAGAGAGCATCCTATATTAATCAAGCTAGAGTACATAGAGGATATCATTATCCAAGAAGCTATGCTACAGCTATAAAGTCAGCTGATTATTTTAAAAGGTTTTATATGGACTTTGAATTTGCAATCAACAATAGATACAAGAGCATATATGGAATTGCTGAAAATTATTCATTAACTTCCGCTAAGCAATTCAAAAGTTTTTGCAAGAAGGCAGATATACCATGTACAGAAGTGTATACTAACCAATATTTTAAGAAAAACTTGGTTGAACAAGCTTTTTTGACGGAAGAATATGCTTTGGATGCAGGAACGATCAATGAATGGTTTATGGAAAAATTAAATGAGAATAAGAAGTGTAAAATTTGTTATGACATAAGAATAAGAGAGGTATCAATCAAAGGTGGCAAATATGTTATTAGGACAGAAGATGGAAATATATTTATGGCATCTACGGTCATCAATACTACTTATGCAAGTGTAAATCAAATACTTAGACAATTTCAAGCACCACTTTTTAAAATAAGATACGAGATAAGTGAAATCATCATATGCAAGATAAAAGAGAATTATAGTGAACTGGGGTTAACATTGATGGATGGACCATTTTTTTCTATAATGCCTTTTGGCAATGGTAATTATCATTCTCTTACATCTGTTACTTTTACACATCATAAAACATGTAATGAAATATTGCCCCATTTTCCCTGCCAGGAAAGAAACAAAAAATGTACGCTATACAATCTAGAGAATTGTAATTTGTGTGATGAGAGACCAAAGACCTTTTTTCATAGCATGAAACAGTTGGCTAATAAATATCTTGCTATGGATATGAACATTACTTATATAAAATCATTATTTGCTATAAAACCATTATTGGATGTTTCAGAGATGGATGATTCCAGACCTACAGTTATAAAAGTATGGGGAAAAGAACCAAGATTGATTACGGTACTATCAGGTAAAATTAATACAGTGTATGATTTGGAGAAGGTGATTGGATGAAAGCACAAGGGTATTTTTCTGTTGTAATCTATGAAGATAGATGTATGAATGAATTGATTAAGCAGATATATTATGTAGATGAATGTCTAGACAGATTTGTTATGAATTATGAAATTATAGTTGTATTAAAAGCTGATTTTGATGAAAATATGTACAGTAATCTAAGTGAGTTAAATGAACGTATTAAGGGTAATGTCATATTGGTGAGTTTGAGTTATAGCCATAATATTGAGAGTGCTATTATGGCAGGAGTTGACATAAGTATTGGAGATTATATATATGAGATTGAAAGAGGCAGCAATCCATCAACTTATGAAAGTATAGAAAATATGTATATTGAGTTAACTAAACGAAAATGTGATATAGCTTTTTTAAGACCAAGAAATATTGGATTGATGAATAGATTAATGATGAAAATATTAAATAGAAAAGGTAAGGGGAATATTGTTTTAGGCAAGAATCTTGTAAGACTGGTTACTAGAAGAAGTTTGAATGCTGTAGATAGCCAATATGAGAGAGATAATACGAGAAACTTGATGTTCCAGCAATGTGGATTGAAAAATACGAATATCTATTGTAAAACAAAAAGCAAGCAGATTGATAGTAATTTCAATAAAGAATTATCTTATTTAGTTAGATTCAAGAATCTAGGATGTAAGGCAGCATATTTTTTGGGGTGTATATATTTATTAATCTTTCTTGGAGTAATAATATTTGGAGAAATTCAAAAAGAATCTTTTGTGCCGTTATTTTTACTGAGTTTCTCTATATTACTTGCACTCATTGGGATTTTGATTAATCATTTATTATTGTTGTATAGAGAGGTAAAAGGAGCTAAATATTATATTGTACAGGAAGTGAGAAGGTTAAAATAGGGTAAGGATTATCTTAAATCAATAAAAAGTTTGTCCAGTATTATATTTAGTACAAAGGACAAACTTTTTAGCTCTTCATAGTATATCTATTCAACTTTAACTTCTTTCTCAAGATAAGGGTATTTACCTCTTTTAATATATGTTGTATGAAGATATTTTTTTGAAGTATCAGATAGAGGTTCCCCCAAGAATTCATCATATATTTGCTTCATAACAGGGTTTTCATAGGATTTTCTTATCTTGCTGTCTTTATCAATATTATAAAGAGTATCAGCACGATTATGTCTATAGTCCAGGGATATCTTCTTATGGTCTTTACCACCTAAGATAGGTTGACCTCCACCACCTACGCAGCCTCCAGGGCAAGCCATTACTTCCATATAATCAAAGGGTTTTTCACCGCTTAGATGTCTTGTCAAAGCTTTCTTAGCGTTACCTGTACCATGCGCTATTGCAATTCTTAGAGTAGTATCTCCAAAGGTTACTTTACCATATTTTAACCCTTTTTGACCTCTTGCTTCTTCATATTCAGGAACACCTATTTCTTCTCCTGTTATAAAATAATGAGCAGTCCTTACTGCGGCTTCTAATACTCCACCGGTAGCACCAAAAATAGTACCTGCACTACTGAATTGGTTAAAAGGTTCATCATATTCGCTATCAGGTAGGCTGTTGAAATGTATTCCTACTGATCTTATCATTCTGGATAATTCTCTGGTAGTCAATACATAATCAACATTTCTGTAGCCATCTGATGTCATCTCTGGTCGTGCAGCTTCAAATTTTTTGGCAGTACAAGGCATAATAGCTACATTGACTATACTATCAGGGTCAATGTTATATTTCTTGGCATACCAAGTCTTGGTAAGGGCTCCACACATTTCATGAGGGGATTTACAGGTTGACAGGTTATGAAGCATATCAGGATAGAAATGTTCTGCAAACTTGACCCAGGCAGGACAGCAAGAAGATAGGAGAGGCAGTTTTTCAGGATGTTCTGTAACCCTTTCCTTTAATTCGCTTGCTTCCTCCATGATAGTAAGGTCTGCTGTAACATCTGTTGCAAATACTTTATCAAAACCTAATCTTCTAAGTGATGTAACCAGTTTTCCTCTAACCATAGTACCTACAGGCATATTGAAATCTTCTCCTATTGTAACTTGAATAGAAGGAGCTGTCTGAGCTATGACATGTTTGGTAGGGTCATTTAGAACTTTCCATACATCATCAATGTCTTCTCTGGCTGTTAGAGAACCTGTAGGACAGGCAATAATACATTGACCACAAGTGATGCAAGTAACTTCACTGAGATCTTTTTTGAAGCTAGGTGCTATAACAGTATTAAGCCCACGATTTAATGGAGAGTAGACATTACATTCTTGTATCTTATTGCATATCGCCATACATCTTCTGCAATTTATGCATTTATTATAATCTCTTTGAATAAAAACGTTATCGTTATGGAAACCGTAATCAGGCATCTCACCAGTATAAGGGATATTTCTGATACCTAAGCTGTCTGCAACATTCTGTAATTCACAGTTTAGGTTCCTTATACATGTCAAACATTCTCTATGGTGATTGGATAATAGCAAAGTTACAGCAGTCCTTCTTGCATCTCTAACTTTTTTTGTATTGGTTTTAACCTTTAGTCCATCCCTGACGGGATATACACATGAAGGCTGTAATGCCCTGATACCTTCTATTTCCACAACGCATACACGACAGGCTCCAATTTCATTTATATCTTTTAGATAGCATAAACTAGGAATTTCAATATTGACTAGCCTTGCAGCTTCTAGGACAGACATTCCCATTGGGACTTTATAAGGGTTTCCATCAAAATATATAGTAACAAGTTTTTCTTTCAATTCTTGTTCATCTTTTTCTCGTATATTTTCCACTTTTTTAGCTCCTTTCCGGGTTATCGTTTATAAATGGCATCAACAGGACATTTCGGTATACAAGCTCCACATTTGATACAAATATCTTGATGTATATGGTAAGGGGGCTTCTTACGTTCACCTGTTATAGCATCTACAGGACAGACTTTTGCACATATTCCACAAGCAATACATTTATCATCAGAAATGACTACTCTAAGAAGGGAATTACAAACTCCTGAAGGACAACGTTTTTCTTCTATATGAGCGATATATTCGTCTTCAAAATAATTAAGTGAGCTTAGTATGGGATTAGGAGCAGTTTGTCCAAGTCCACACAAGGAGCCATTTTGTATATTGATGCTTAAGTCTTTTAATATATCAATATCTTCCATACTGCCTTTGCCTTCTGTTATTCGTTCTAATATCTCAAGAAGCCTTTTGGTTCCTATTCTACATGGTACACATTTTCCACAGGATTCATCAGTAGCGAATTCCAGATAGAATCTGGCTATATCTACCATACAATCTGATTCATCCATGACAATCATTCCACCAGAACCCATCATTGAACCTATATCAGTTAAGGATTTAAAATCTATTTTAGTATCAAGATGAGATTCGGGGATACATCCTCCAGACGGACCTCCTGTCTGTACTGCTTTGAATTTCTTGCCACCAGGGATACCACCGCCAATATCGTAAACAATAGTTCTTAATGTAGTTCCCATAGGTACTTCAATAAGACCTGTATTATTAATCTGACCAGCAAGTGCGAATACCTTAGTTCCTGTACTATCTTCTGTTCCGATACTGCTATACCAATCAGCGCCTTTTAACAGGATTATTGGTATATTGGCGTAGGTTTCTACGTTATTGTTAAGGGTAGGATATTCCCACAATCCCACTTCTGCTGGAAATGGAGGTCTTGGTCTAGGTTCGCCCCTGAATCCCATAATAGAAGATATAAGAGCTGTTTCTTCACCACATACAAAAGCTCCTGCACCTAATCTGATGTCAAGGTCAAATTGAAAGCCAGTTCCTAATATATTATCACCTAATAGACCAACCTCTTTTGCTTGTTCAAGAGCTATTGACAGGCGTTCTACAGCAATAGGATATTCAGCTCTGACATAGATAAAACCTTGGTTAGCTCCGATGCAGTAACCAGCTACTAACATAGCTTCTATAATACTATGGGGGTCACCTTCAAGAATCGAACGGTCCATGAATGCACCAGGGTCACCTTCGTCAGCATTGCAAACAACATATTTTTTATCATTCTTGTAGGCACGAGCAAATTCCCACTTTTTACCTGTGGGGAAGCCGCCGCCGCCTCTTCCTCTTAGACCTGATTTCTTAACTGTTTCAATAATTTTATCAGGTTCAGGTTTATTATTAAGAATATCCCCTATGGCTTTATAACCATCCATTGCAATATATTCATAGATGTTTTCCGGGTCGATGATACCGCAGTTGCGAAGAGCTATTCTCTGTTGATGATTGAAAAAATCCAGGTCATCAATTCTTTCCTGTACTTTATCTGTAGAAGGACTCTTATATAACAGTCTTTCAACTACTTTATTATTTTCTATATGTTCTTCAAGGATATTATCTACATCTTCTGGTCTTACACGGCAATAGAAAGTACGGTCAGGATGTACTACTATGATTGGACCTAGCTTACAGAAGCCGAAACATCCTGTTTTGAATACTTTTACTTTATCTCCTAAGTGACGTTTCTTAATTTCTCTTTCCAATTTTTTTAATATCACCTGACTGTCAGAAGCTGTACAACCAGTACCAGAGCATACTAATATATGATGTTTATTGATTTCTTTATCAACTGAGGTTTCTTTTAGTCTGATAGAAAGTTTTTCATATTGTTCTTTTTGAAGTTTATCAAGTTCTGAAATTGAACCAATAGGTTTGAAGTCCATAAGCTCATCTCCTTTATGAGTTTTTTGTGTATTTATGGATTATTGAAGGTATATCTGAGGGAGATAGACGCCCATATACATCATCATTGATGGTTATTACTGGAGCTAGTCCACATGCACCGATACATCTAGTCGCTTTTAATGTGAACATTTTATTGTGTGTTGTTTCACCAACATCCAAGCCTAATTCTTCTTTTATTGCTTCCAAGATATCAGAGGCACCTTTTACATAGCAGGCTGTACCTAGACAAACACCTATAGTATATTTTCCAGTTGGTTCTTGTGAAAAAAGAGAATAGAAGCTTACAACTCCATTAATAGTAGATATGGGAATATCCATTTTTTCTGATATATATGATTGGACCTTGATGGGAAGGTATCCAAAGATGTCTTGAGCTTTTTTTAAAATATAGATCAACATACCATTTTTATCTTTGTATTTTAAAATGATCTCATCAAGTTTTTGATAATTCTCTATTTCATTTTTATCAATTGTTATTTCCATTAATTTGCCTCCTTGATATATTTTGAGTTATTTCACAAATTTATAATTTATCTTAATGTTAGGCTATACAAATAAATGGAATTTTATTCTTGTTTTGAATGATATTATGTCTTGTATATAATTTAAGTTATTCTTATATTTTGAGAAGAATAATTATCAATATAGGACTAAATTCTTATAGTAATATTTGGAACATATGTATTATTATGACATTAATTTGTAATATTACTACCTTAATATAAAATTGCAATTATTCCCTAAAAGCTTGATTTATAGGCATATAACTAACTTTTTAATGAAATAAATTGTTTGTAATAGGATATTAACTTTACATATAATAGTAATATTAAATTCACAATTTGGACATATTTATATGATAGGATAATTATGTAGAAACTACCCCCCCTTTTATTTATATATAAAAACTTTTAACCTATCCATTGGGATAGGTTTTTTTTGCATATGTTTAATTGACAAATCTTAAAACATAAACCATAATAATTATAAAATGATTAACAGGTCATTCTTACTTTTTTAGATTATATTCAATATAGATTTTAACAATATTTAAGGAGCATATTTATGAGATTAAGAAATGTTAAAGGTTCAGATGAAAAAGTATCAGAGCATTCAAGAATAATAGAGAATGAAAAGGATTATAAAGGAAAATGGAATGAAAAATTTGGGAATGACAATCCTATACATATAGAAATTGGAATGGGTAAAGGTAAATTTATAACAACCTTGGCTAAGAATAACCCTAATATCAATTATATTGGGTTCGAAAAATTTACGAAAGTTTTAGTAAGAGCTCTTGATAACCTAGATGAAGAAGAGCTCTATAATGTATATGCAATAAGAATGGATGTTGAACAAATACTTGATGTATTTGAAGAGGGAGAAATAGAAAGAATCTATCTTAACTTCTCTGATCCATGGCCAAAAGATAGACATGCCAAAAGGAGACTTACACACCATGATTTCTTGGAAAGATATGAAAAAGTTTTATCGCCTAATGGCAGGATCTGTTTCAAGACAGATAATAAACACCTATTTGAATTCTCTTTAGAAGAGATTGAAAAACATGGTTGGAAAACAGAAAAGGTCACTAGGGATTTGCATAACAGTGATTATGTTGAAGGTAATACCATGACTGAATATGAAGAAAAATTTGTTAGTCTTGGTATGCCTATTTGTAGATTGGAGGCATTCAAAGAAAAAATCTAAGGGTTAAAAAAAGGAGGAGGTTCTTTATGAAAACTAAAATCAAAATCAAAAAAGATGAAAAACTAGGTAGAACATTTATTGATTTCTTCAAATTAAAAGATAAGTATAAGAAAGATTTCAGGTTTGATGTATTAAATACTTTGATAAAAGATCAACAGCTATTTGTTACGATTAATACCAATCTATGTTGTGCAGTAGATAATAGTGTACCAATGGACAACATAAAAATAATTGAAAAATATATTAAGGATAAGGGTTATAGCAACATTGTGGTACCTATAGAAAATACTAATAAAAAATCTGTTTTTGGAGTAATGCTAGGTGCAAAGAACAAGAATTCATCTTATAAACTAGGTTTCATATTGCCAAAAAATAACTTTGACAGAGAATTGTATGATAAGTTATTCAACATCTATGATATGGAAATTGGTGTAGGATTAGTGAAAGATGAAGATGAAACCTTAGAAGATTTTAGAAAAGGTTACTTTGATACACTCTTCAACAATGAATATTTACAGAATAATATATTTGTAGGTATTATGTTTGATAAGATAATAACTGACTTGGAAGTAGATGAAGATGAAATTAATAATTTAGTGAAAATATAAAAAATATGTATATTTTGAAGTATTTCACATACCTTTAATATGAGAAAACTAATATAAGAATACCTTAAAGAAGAGGTGAACTCATGTTAGAGGATGGCAATAGCAGGTCAACGTTCATTGGTAAAATAATAGAAATAAAAAATGATGACGAATTTGTTGTTGAAACTTTAGATAAGAAAAATTATATTATCGTAGATATAACAGAAGATGTTATGTTTGAAGATGGAGTATCTAGAGATTTCTTGATAGGCAATATAGTTATGTTTGAAACAATAAAGTCTTTTAGGGTTACTGATTATCCCCTGCAGCATAATGTTATAAGAATCATCGCTAATGATAAAGATGAAATTATATCTGTAGATAGCAGAGAAACATTAAGTGGATATCTGGGGGTATTTCCAGATGTAGTTCTAGATATAGATAATAGGGAAACAACAGTCAAGGAAAAAAATATTGTTGCTATTACATTACAAGAAACAGATGCAAGCTATGAATATGAAAAGGAAACAGAATCGGTAATATTAATCAGTGAATCAAAACAACAACAAGAACAATATATAGAGCACTACTGGGCATTTGCAGCAATAGACAAGGGTGTAAGTGAAATCGCCTTTAATGTATTGGATAGTGAGAAAACCGGTGATGAAAAGATTAATTTTATAATTAACATTAAGTAGTAGAAGAATAATTAATAGGAAAAGTCCCTTAACTACCAGATTCTCATATAATATTATAGAATAATATTTTATATTATTAAAGGATAAGCGCTTTAATAATACAGGAGAATGTATGAAGTTTTCTGATAAAGTCAAATATAAGTATCGGCAACAAAGTTATGGGAAGAAAAACAAGAAAAAGCAACAGTTCAATATTACAAAAAGCCTAGATGATATGGAAAATTATCTGGAAAAATTATTAGGGAAATATACTAAGAAGAAATAAAAATTGGGGATGTAGGGTAATACATTTTTGAACATTATAAAATGTATTACCCTACATCCCCGTCTTATTGTAATAAGTATGTAATTCATTTTGAATTAATACATTCCATTAACTTCTAAAGTACGAGAATCTCTTTTATAATTACATGAGCAATAAAAATAATTATTGATGAAATTAGATAAACATCAAATATTTTATCTTTACTTTTTATAGGTTCTATTACTTCAGCAGGGGCTTTAACAAAGAGGTATTCCTTTTTATTATGTTTGACAGCTGCATAAAACAATAGAAATACTAGTGGTAATGTAATAAAAGTAAGTATAAGTGGTATAGGCAATAAAGAAATAATTGCATCCTTACTTACTGTTTCTTGCGCAATCAAGTCATAATCAATTGAGTTTCCAAATATCTCTTGCAGGAATAATGCTAATTTGGCAATAACCATTTGTAAACCATTAATCAAAAAGTGTATGAGCATACTAGAAAATATAGAGCCTGTTATCTTCACTAGTATGAATAATATGGCACCCATGACAAATGCATAAGAAAATTGATTTGCATTCATATGGAGCATACCAAAGGATAGACCACTTACTAGAGCTGCTTTAAAAATATTCACGTTTTTATAATTGGTTAGAAGTATTCCTCTAGTAACTATTTCTTCATTGATTGCAGGTAGTACTGCAACTAATATGAGTAGCAGCCATAATGGAAATTCTGCTAATGTAAAAATAGTGCCTGATATCTTATTTTCAAAAAATATTTGTGATACTAGATTAATAAGACTTAATAGAGGTTGTATCAATAATCCAATTCCTATCGCTAATAGAACATTGATGATATCAAGTTTATTGAACAACAATGTTTTTTTAACAGGTTGTCTTGTAATCATGAAGTATAGAATAACTGGAATTACAATGAAACCAAGCTGAGGTATTAATATAGAACTAATAGAAGTCAGCTTAAGATTGAAATGCAATGCTAGATATCCAATGATTTCAGGAACCAGTGTCATTATTAGTATAAGTATCAATATGAATATATTACCACGTTTTGCAGAGTTCATAGGTATCGACCCTTTCTATATAAATATTGTTTTAAATGTCTTATTTTTACCATTTTAATTATTAGAAATATAAAGTATACTAATTGCTGAGTTTAACTTTAGTTAAAAATGAACCTTAACCTAATATAGCATATGAAAAAAATATATTCAACTTTTTTCAAATAATATCAACTTTTTATATATTTCAAACGTCTTATCAATGTAAGGAGGTAAAAAAAACTAATGTCGACATTTAACAATTATAATTACAACAAGCTTGTTGAGTTTATTAAGATTCATCAAGAAGATTTTTATAGATTAGCTTACAGCCATGTACATAATAGAGAATCGGCACTTGACATTGTCCAAGATTCTATTTACAAGGGCCTTACATCCGTACATAAATTAAAAAATATAGATAAATTGAAAACATGGATGTTTTCTATAATAGTCAACACATCCATAAGTTACTTAAGAAAGAACAAAAGACTTATTATAACAAATGATTTCCCCGAATCAATTGAGAGAGAGAATATTGATATTGCCGATAGAATAGATCTCTATCATGCCATTGAAAAACTTGATGTCAAATATAGGACCATTATTGTATTACGGTATTTTGAAGACATGAAGATTGAGGAGGTTGCTGATATAACAGGTTTAAATATTAATACTGTTAAATCAAGATTATATAATGGAATAGATAAACTCAAGGTAATATTAGATAAGTGAGGTGCCATTTAATGGAGGATAAATTAAATAATATCAAACGAGAGTATAAGAATATAATTATTCCAAAGGAGTTAGATCAAATGGTTGATAAAACAATCCAAAAAGCTGATAAAGATGTAAGAAATCCAAAAATAAGATTCGGTAGAGGGTTAAAAGTGGCAGTTGCCGCTCTTGCAGTATGTAGTATGTTTGTACTTGCAATTAATACAAATGAATCTTTGGCTAAGTCAATAGCCAATGTACCTGTTTTAGGTAAAGTTGCGGAGGTATTGACTTTTGTAGACTATGAACGTGAGACTGATACCATAACAGAAAATGTGACAATACCAGAAGTGGATGGTCTTAATGACAAAGATATACAAGATAAGATTAATAAAGAAATACAAGCTAAGATGGATGAGCAAATCAAGGAAGCTGAAATAAGAGCAGAAGAATATAAAGAAGCATATTTTGCAACAGGCGGTACAGAAGAAAATTATAATCCAATTGAATTCAAACTTGATTATGAGAAAAAATACTCTGATGATTCCATTTTATCATTTATAATTTATCATCATGAAACTTTAGCTCCAGCTTATGCTGAAACATATTACTATAACATTGACTTGAATACCAATGAAGAACTTACATTAGAAGATGTTCTAGGTGAGGATTACATTAATAGAGCAAATGAAAGTGTTAGAAAACAAATTGAAGAATTGAAAGCTAATCCTAGTGAAGACCGTCATTATGGTTTCTTTGAGGGAGAAGCAGGATTTACAAGTATTAGTGAAGATCAAGGTTTCTATATCAACAGTGATAAAAAAGTAGTTGTTGTATTTAATAAATATGAGATTGCAGATGGTGCAACTGGTCCACTAGAATTTGTAATAGAATAATTAATCAAATAAACTATATATAAATTAGATGATTTCTGTATAATGCAGAAGTCATCTTTTTTATAATAACCAAATTATTGAAATTAATGGTATAAAGTGGTATATTTAAATTGATATATACACATTATATATTATAGCTGAATAAATATTATAAAGAGTATTCTATATTTAACTTAGATATAGTATTATGTTAAATAATATTGGAGTCTTTGCATATGATAGAACAAGGGATACTGTTATTTGATTCAGGGATAATAAATAATAAAATAATATCAAAAACTTTAAAAATGTATTGACATATATCACTATATTAGAATATAATGATATTATAATTAATACAAATATAATTTAATAAGGAGGTTTTAATTATGGCACTAGCATTTACAGATCTTAATTTTGAAGCAGAGGTTCTTAACTCAGATATACCAGTATTAGTTGACTTTTACGCAGATTGGTGTGGACCATGTAAGATGATGGCACCTGTTATAGATGAATTGGCAAAAAAATATGAAGGAAAAGCTAAAATAGGAAAATTGAATGTTGATCAAAACGGTGAAACAGCTCAAAAATATAGAGTAATGAGTATTCCTACAATGTTATTAATCAAAAATGGTCAAGTTGTAGACACTGTAGTGGGAGCAGTTCCAAAACAACAATTGGAATCAAAAATTGAATCAGCTATGTAGAGTAAGATAAGGAAGTCTATTTATCATATAAAGGTAAATAGGCTTTATTTTTTTATCAAAAATTAATAATTGTAATTTTAATGGTGTAAAATATACAAGCCAAAATAGTACAAGTAATAACAAGATAGACTAATTCAAAATACAATAAAAAAATGTATAATGATACAAGAGTGTTTATATATATTTTTATCTACTTAAGTCTTACTTAATATTTTTCTACTTATATCTATATCTAATCATTTAATATTACCCAATGAATAACTAAAATCAATGGAGGTGGTTACCACAATTAGAGGTGAGGCACAAATCTATATATATGTATAAGGAGGAGAAAAATGTTTTTAAAAAGATATTTCAAGACTTTTTCAATATTGTTATGCATTACTTTAATCTTGGCAGTTACAATTATACCTACAAGCGCAGCAGGGACAGGGGTTCCTGTAAAACCGTCATTAAGCCATAATCAATGGTCAGGAGATATTGATGGTGATTATGATTTGACTTGGAACATATGGTATGGAAACAATGGGACAAGTTGGAAGCTATTCGAGAAGATCGGGGCAGGCAATTATCAAGAAATACATAGTGGTACTTTAATTGATGATACACCTAATCCTCAAAGTGAGACCTTTCAAGTAAAAGGAAGAACAATTGAAGGGACATATAAATATTATATTGAGCTGACTAATTCATATGGAACTACAGCTAGTGACGAGATTTCTGTTGTAGTGGGGAATGCAACTGGCAACATAATAATAAACGGTATAGATACCCAAAAAGTGGTCTATCAGTTTACTCAGGCTCAAGGAATGAATGATTATACTCTAAGTTTTAATGGAGTCGCTAATCCTGTTTTTACTGTTATTACGAATAATAGTTCAGTAGTTGATTGTTCAATAGTAAATAATAATACTCTTAAGATTAATGGTAAAAAAGCTGGACGAGCTTCTATTAAACTAAAAGAAAGCACTACAGGGGAAGAGAGATATGTTGGAATAAGAATCAAAAATGCTGATGGAAGTATTCCAGGTATGCCTAATTATCTTTCTATAGGCTCTGTAAGTGAAGATAAACAGGGAGATCTTGATTTCTGGAGGGATTTCCACACTGATGACAAGAATAAGAGGATGGACATAAGATATATCTATATTAATGGCGGTCCAATAAATGGATGGCGTACTTGGACTAATGTTGATGGTGGACGAGCTAAGAACTTTATTATTGAAAGCAGAAAATTAGGTATAATCCCATTCTTCGTATACTATAACATTCCTGACAGTGGAGAAAGCTATAGTCTGGATTTAGCTCATATTCAAGATTCAACATATATGGATGCCTATTATAAGGATTTAAAATTCTTTTTAGACATATGTAAGGAGTATGCAGAAGATGATACAGTAGGTATAGTGTTTGAACCAGATTTTCTTGGTTATATGATGCAGCAATCAGGTAAACAGCCAAATGAGATAACAGCGTTAGTAAGTGCAGCATATAGCAGTGGTGTATTGACCAGTGGTGTAGACCCAGATTTTCCTAATACTGTTGAAGGATTAGTCAAATCGGTGAACTATATTGTAAGCAAATACTATCCACAAGCTTATTATGGATGGCAATTCAATCTATGGGCCTATGATGGACATGATGTTCCTAACAATGGTATTTTACATAAAACAGAGACAATGGGGGTAACTGATGGATTGAACTTCATTAGAAGTAAAGCTCAGCTTATTACAGATTATTATGTTAGTGCAGGTGTAAAATCATATGGAGCGAATTTTGTTTCAATAGATAAATATGGACTGGATGGTGGTGGAGTAACACCTCAAGCCGCTGCCGATCCTGCAGGTTCCACTTGGTTCTGGAATAGTGATATATGGAATAATTATCTTGAGTTTGTAAAAGTCATGAATACAAGTTCTAATCTTCCTGTTATATTATGGCAGATACCAGTAGGGCATATCAATACAAGTCAAGCATCTAACCCATATAATAATGGTCTTTTCCCTGACTTGAATGGAACTTCTACAAAATATGAAGATTCTGCACCAGTGTATTTCCTTGGAGATATATTCAAACCAGGTTCTACAGAGCGATTTAATTATTTCAAGCTTAACGCACATAATGATAATAAAATAACAGATAATGGAACTGATACTATAACATGGGCACATCATATGGACAAAGCAAAAGAATCTGGAGTCATTTCAATACTATTCGGTGCTGGAGTCAATAGCAGTACTGATGGAGTTGGTTCACCTCCAACTGATGATTATTGGTGGATTACCAAGGTTCAAAGATATTTTGATAATCCTATTTTGCTTAATTGATAAAAGAAGACGAAGAGGTTATTCAACCTCTTCGTCTATTTCCGTTTGCATATTATCAAGTATTGTTTCTTCTTGTTTTTTATGCATCTTCATTTCATATTTCTTATTTATTTGTTTATCTATTATATTCTTGATTACTGCGAAGAATGGTACACCTAAAAACATTCCTATCAAACCAAATAGTTTTCCACCAACTAATATTGCAAAGATAACCCAAAATGGACTGAGCCCTGTTGAATCTCCAAGGATTTTAGGTCCTAGTATATTACCATCAAATTGTTGAAGACCTAATATTATCAAAGCAAACCATAAAGCTTGTATAGGGCTGATTATGAATACTAGTATAATTCCTGCAAAACCACCTATGAATGGACCAAAATAAGGAATCATGTTAGTTACACCTACGAAAACACTAATCAATAGAGCATTAGGTATATGGAATATCAGGGTAATTATAAAGCATAGGACACCTATAATTAATGAATCAATAAGTTTTCCAACAAAAAATTTGGAAAAAATCTGATGACTATCTTTTAATATCCCTAGTAAACTATTGGCTGTATTTTCTCTAAACAAAGCTATAATACCTTTGTTAAAACTTGCTAATGATTTCTCTTTACTTGCTAATAAGTATATAGCTATAATGAATCCTACTAAAACATTTAGAAGACCGAAAGTAAAGCTTTTTGTGAAATTCAAAAGGGAAGGTGCAATATTACTGAATACATCGTAAACATTGTTTAATGCAGCAGGGATATTATTAAGGTTATCATCAATGAATTGGTTGATAGCCTTAGGGTCAATGAATTCGATTGAACTATTATTAACAAAATGATTTATTTTATCAATCAACTCTGTTATCAAATCGGGTAATTTGTTTATTGTATCAGCTAAGCTGTTTAGAAGTTCTGGAATGATAAAAGCTAAAATGATTATGATAAAACCTAATACAGTGATATATGAAAACAATATAGCAAGAGATCTTTTGGCTTTTAGACTTTTAATACTTTTTTTCCTGATTCTTATCTTACCTATCAATTTCTCAAACCAGACTACTAAAGGATTAATGAAATATGCTATCAGAAAACCTATTATAAAAGGCGATAAAGTTGATAAAGTACTTCTAAAAAAAACTTTTGTTTCTTCCCAGTTACCAATGAATTTATAAAAAACTAAGCTAACAAAAACAACTAAGATTGCATAGATACTTATAGTGGTATATCGTTTGTTCCATTGAATTTTCATATTTTGCCCTCCTCAACAGTAAAGGTAGTGTAAAGTTTAACACTACACTATTTGTTTAAATTCTTTATTTATCAAGGGTTTCACAGTTTTTTGCAATAAAATAACAATGACCCCCTATTTTCAGTTATAATTGAAGTTCCAACACACCAAAAATTCCTGAAAGGATGTCATTGCTATGCCTTCAATTATAACTTATTTACTTAATATAATTCAATACCAAAATCAACAAATTTCTTGGTTACTTCTTTTCATCTCTAAATTTATTCCTCTTAAGCAATGGGCTTTTGATGATGCTCATTCACCTAAGTATCAGAAATTCAAGACCGATAAACTACCTATTATTAAACGCTTTGTTAAACAAGATTGGCAATTTTTGACTGAATACTATCTTCTTCGTTATGGTAAACCTTTAAAACCTGTTAGGACTCAAAAAGGTAAAATCCGTAATGTTCCTAACGATACCATTTGCCCTTTATGTGGTGCTCCACAGCAATATATTTACGATAATAATGGTGGTAAAGGCCAATTTAAGTGTAAAGTTTGCCAAAAAACTTTTGTTACGGGTGAACAAGTTTCTTCTCCTCTTGTTCTTAAATGCCCTTATTGCAATCATTCTCTTGTTGCAAAAAAAGATAGGAAACATTTTAATGTACATAAGTGCATTAATAATAAGTGCTCTTATTATATATCCAATGTGAGTAAATTACCTAATGACGTAAAACATTCTGATCGCTATAAGTATAAACTACGCTATATCTACCGTGAATTCTCTGTAGATTTTTTTGCTATGGATTTGGATTCTCTTCCTAAAAATGCTTCTTCTTTTAAATTCCGTAGTAAAAGTGCTTATATCATGGGACTTTGTTTGTCTTATCATGTAAACCTTGGACTATCTTTAAGAAAAACTGCTCAGGCTTTAAAAGACATTCATTGTATTGATATCTCTCATACTATGGTTGCTAACTATGCTCATTCCGCTGCTACTCTTATTAAACCTTTTGTTGATAATTATAATTACAACCATTTCTCTACTATGATAGCTGATGAAACTTATATCAAAGTCCGTGGTATCAAAGGTTATGTTTGGTTCATTATGGATGCTGTTTCTCGTTCTATCCTTGGTTACAGGGTATCTGATAATCGTGGCGTAGGTCCTTGTATCCTTGCTATGCGTATGGCTTTTCGCAATCTTAAAAAGCTTCCTGATAAATTTCGTTTTATTGCTGATGGCTATAGCGCTTATCCTTTAGCTTCTCAACAATTCGCTCTCCGTGAGAAAGATCCTCTTAAGTTTGATATCACTCAGGTAATAGGTCTTTCCAATGATGACGAAGTTTCTAAAAAGTTTCGCCCATTCAAGCAGATTGTAGAACGCCTTAACCGAACTTTTAAAGCTTCTTATCGTATAACCAATGGTTACGATAATTATGATGGTGCTAATTATGCCTTGTCTTTATGGGTAGCTTATTACAATTTCCTACGTCCCCATAAAGTTACTTGCTATAAAAAGCCTTTGAATAGGGTTAATTTGCTCTCCAAAGCTGATAACATGCCTGGAAAATGGCAACTCCTTATATACCTTGGTCAAAAAACCATTCTTCATTTACAAGAGCAACAATCTATCTGTTCTTAGATTTTGAACCAGAGGCACTGATACAGCCATCCCGCAGGGACATGCCCTTGATAGCATCATTAAACAATGCTACAATGCCATGATTACGACGGGATAGGTCTATCTGTTCTTGAGTTTTTCACCGTCGGCACCATTTTTAAGCATTGTTTAATGGTGCTGTCAAGGGTGGCGTAAGTTACCAAGAGCTATTTCTGTTACCTTTTTTTCTTTTAAGGCTTAATTATTTTTTGTTTTTGTTTTTCATAGGCTACTTTACACTACCACAGTAAATTCATCGTATAAATACGAGAATAATATATTTCATATTTCTTCGTTATATATATTAAAATTAAATATATCTTATATCTAATAAAATTTTTAATTATACTATTTATAATTCCTTGAAAAGTATTTTTGAAATGACTTATTCATATAAGCAGATAAAAACTTAAGTCAGTATCTTGTTAACTACATAATAACAAATATTACTAGCATGTATAGTAATATTAATAAAAATTAATATAAAATTAATAATTATAGTTTTTCTATTGATAATAGTTATTTCCAATTAATTACAAGATATACAAATGTTAAATATATAAAGGATGTAGGTTTTAATGTGCATAATTACTTGTTTTTTAGGGTAAACATTATATATATGGTCAGGGAAAATTCCTTAGGATTAACTATATTTTTAGAGTTAAAACATTTTGGATTATTAGCCAGTTTGGTTATTGTCATTATATTATAGAATAAGATTTAGATATAATTGGTGTTGACAAAAGTATAAAAGATAGGTATTATAGTGTTACCGACCGAACAGTCGGTCGGTAATTGACAATAAACGAAATTGTGAGAGGAGACTAATATGTTATCAAAATTCAGTGTAAAAAAACCCGTAACAATAGTAATGATAGTACTCATTTTTATAATATTCGGAGCAGTATCATTTACTCAGCTGAATACGGATCTATTACCAAGTATGAATATTCCTTATGCGGCAGTATCAACTACTTATATAGGAGCAAGCCCTGGGGAAGTTGAAAATACTGTATCAAAAAATATTGAAAGTGCACTGGCAACTGTGCAGAATGTAAAGAAAATACAATCTATTTCATCAGAGCATAATTCTATAGTTATAGTAGAATTTAATGAATCAACTAACATGGATGTAGCTATGTTGGATATGAGGGAAAAGCTCGATATGGTCACTGGTTATTTTCCAGACGAAGTAGGTTCTCCTATGATTATAAAATTCAATCCAAGTATGATGCCTATCATGGGATTCGCTGTTACCAAAGAAGGCAGTGATATGTCAGAAGTTGGAGATTTTGTAGAAAATATTGTTAAACCAAGATTAGAGAGAATAGAAGGTGTAGCTTCTGTAACTATCAATGGAGATGTTAAGAAGCAAGTTGAAGTTACACTGGATTCAGATAAAATGGAACTGTTAGGTATTGATAGTGATATGATATCTAAACTACTGCAAGGTTCCAATTTTGATATGCCTGCTGGACAGATTACCGAAGGGGACAAGGATATAACAATCCGTACTATAGGTAAGTTTGACAGTATAGAAGATATTGAAGATTTTATCTTATTGGAAATACCTGTTCCTGTTATACAAGGTGAAAAAGCAGATGTATGGGAAATGTTAAAACAACAAAAAGAAAATGGCAACAAGCCACAGGACTCTAATGGGGTTCCAAATACTGGCATGATACCTAACCCTAATGAAATACCAAATACTATCCCTGACAATATGCCTATGCCTGAAATAAAAATGGAAACTACTACGATAAGATTAAGTGATCTTGCAACAATAAAAGAAGTAGCCCAGAACAGTAAAATGTATTCCAAAGTTAATGGTGAAGACAGTATTTCACTTATGATTCAGAGACAAACAGAATTCAACACTACAGATGTTTCTAAGAAAGTCAATGATACTATAGATCAGATAAAAGAAGAATACCCAGACATGAATATATTGGTTACATTAGACCAAGCCAAGTATATTAACGATATGGTTTCTTCAGTTACCGTTAATGCAATAGTAGGAGCAATACTTGCAATATTGATCTTATTCATATTCTTGAAGGATTTAAGACCAACCATTGTTATTGGTGTAGCAATACCTATTAGTATCATTGTATCATTTACATTCATATGGTTAAGCGGCATTTCCCTTAATGTTGTATCATTAGGTGGATTGGCACTTGGAACGGGTATGCTGGTGGATAATGCGGTAGTTGTTCTGGAGAATATCTATAGAATGAGAAAAGAAGGAAAATCCAGAGTTTCAGCAGCTATTGAAGGAAGTAAACAGGTATCAGGAGCTATCATAGCTTCAACACTAACGACCATAGCAGTTTTCTTACCTGTTATATTCGTTCAAGGTATGACAGCACAAATATTCAAAGAAATGGCTATAACTGTTACACTTACATTACTTGCAAGTTTATTGGTTGCTTTGACATTAGTACCAATGTTATCATCAAAACTTATCAAGAAGCCAGATACAAGTACTCATCATAAAGCAATGGACGGATTTAGAAATTTATATATAAGATTATTAAAAGGATCTTTGAAACATAGAGCTTTAGTTGTTATACTAACAGTTATCTTATTTGTAGCTAGTATCTTTGGAGCTATGACAATAGGAACAGAGCTGATGCCTACTACTGATGAAGGGCAGATAACAATTACTGCTTCAATGCCAAAAGGTACTACGTATAATAATACAGTAGCAAAAATAAAAGAGATAGAAGATATACTTATTGATTTCCCAGATATAGAGACTATCAGTACTTCTGTAGGAAGCGGCGGAGGAATGGGTCAGCTCATGGGAGGTGGATCAACAGATAGTGGTACACTCAATTTAACTCTTGTTCCTAAGTCAGAAAGAGATAAAAGCACTCAGGAAATATCAGATGATATAAGAAACAGTATATTAGGTAAGGTAGAATGTGATTTAGAAGTAAACGCAGTATCTAATATGATGGCTTTCTCCACTGTACCTGTTCAAGTTGACATAGCTGGTACTGACTTTGATGAATTAGAAAAACTTGCTAAGGAAGTTACTTCTATCGTTGAAGGTATTGATGGAACAGTTGAAGTTGATAATGGTATATCAAAAGGAGCACCAGAGCTTAATATCACATTAAATAGAGAAATAGCAGGGCCTCTTGGTATTACTACAGCTGCTGTGGCAGGTACAATCAGACAAAGACTAACAGATGTTAAAGCTACAACACTTGACTTAGATGGTAAAAAAGTAGATGTTTATATTAATAAGACATCCGATACTGAGCTTCAGACAAAGGATATTGAAGAGCTTCCATTTACTTCTATGACAGGTAAAACTGTTAAATTAGGAGATATAGCAGATATTGAAGAAGGAGTAGGTTATACTTCAATCAATAGAACTAATCAAAAGAGAGTAATCAGTGTTACCAGTAAACTAGAAAAAGGAGTAAGTGCTGGTAATGTCGGTAAGATATTAGATGAGAAATTAAAAGATATAGATATACCGGATGGTTATAGTATTGAAAATGCCGGAGAAAATAAAGAGATTCAGGATGCTTTCGTAAGTCTGTTATTAGCATTGCTATTAGGTGTAGTACTAATATATATGATTATGGCATCACAATTTGAATCATTCCTATATCCATTTATTATCTTATTCAGTGTGCCACTGGCATTTACAGGAGCATTTATTGCATTATTCATTACTAGAACACCACTTAGTATAGTAGCATTCTTAGGTATGATTGTGTTAGCTGGTATTGTTGTTAATAATGGTATCGTACTAGTGGATTATATAAATAAACTAATAAAAGTTGGAAAATCTACAAAAGATGCTATAATAGAAGCTGGAAGTGTTAGAATAAGACCTATTCTAATGACAGCTCTAACAACTATATTGGCTGTAATTCCAATATCTCTAGGTATTGGTGAGGGAGCAGAAATGATTGCTCCATTAGGTGTAACAGTTATTGGTGGTTTGATAATGTCTACATTCTTAACATTGATAATTGTACCAGTCATCTACTCAATATTTTATGGATTTAAAAAGAAGATTTCAAAAAAAGCGTAGTATTATATTTATAAAAGAGGGATAGATAGATGATGAGCAAAAAAAACCTGTTATATGAAGCTGCTATGACAATTATGATAAGAGAAGGCGTTAACGGACTTACTATATCTAAGGTTGCTAATGAGGCCAATATTGGTAAAAGCACCGTATATGAATATTTTAAGAGCAAAGATGAACTCATATACAAGACTATAAATTATATGGGAGAAAAATATGTTGAAGAAATTCAGCAAAGGCTATTTACTGATAATAAGGGTTTCGAAATGACCATCAAGGGTCTCATAAAAATAATTATAGCAACCATAAGACAAGGAAATACTAATTTCATATTCATGATAAGCGAATGCGATAAGACCTTCAAATCCAAGGTAGATACTCATGAACAAATCAAAAATATTATGCTTGGAATTAGAATGAAACTATATAATCTCTTGGAAGAAATTATTGAACTAGGAGTCAAGGAAGGTATTATAGATAAGCCAAAAGATAAAATGACTTTTGTGATTTGGCAGAACCTTTTGGTGATATTATCATATGAGTTTTCTGGAGAAGACGTATTCCTAGAACAAAATGATATCACTATAGGTGATGATGAAGAAAACATTAACACAATCTATGATCTCTTATTAAAAGTTCTGAAAAGCTGAAATTACCAAAAATAAAAGGCTATCACCATATATTATGTATGTGGTGGGAGCCTTTTAAAATAGAAGCATATATTACATCATTTCTTTTAAGTCATCCATTAATCTTTCGGCTTTATGCATCATTTTTTTGCCTTTTCTTTGCATTTTACGCATATCACGTTTGTCCATATTCACAAGAGCCAATGATGATGCACCGATTACACTTCCTACTATTAAACCTGTTGCAAATTTCATTGATTAGATCTCCTTCCTAAATACACTAAAAATTAATTTTTAATACACTAAAGGATAATAACAATGTATGTTAAAATTCTTTTATACTTTCATTTATATTTTGGGAAAATATGATAATAATTATACTGGTAAAAAATGAAAAGACAAATTTTATCCACAAATTTTTATCCACAGGGACAAAAAGCGACATAATAATTTGCTGTAATTATTTATTAGAGTATGATAACATCTTAACTTTGTTAAGAAATTAACCTTTTTATAAATTTTTTTAAAATTATTTTTATGGATATATAATGATATTTTAGTATTAGGCATGACAAAATTGTGTATAGTTATTAAAGTTATCCCCAAGAAAATGGTGTTATCAACAGGAAAAATGTGGATAACTACCAAAAATGATTAAAATTTTACATATATACCAAAACCATGAAGTAGGGCAACTTCATGGTTTTGACCGGAACAGCAATATATGTATACTGCTTTTAATAAGTGTACTGGTACCTTCCTAAAGGTACTTTTCTTAGAACAAAGGGCATTGCTCTAGTTGTTTTTACAAATTTAATGAGTATGTATTAAAATACTCCCTCTATTATATAAGATGTTAAACACCCCAAAAGGTTACAAAAAAATGAAAAAAAGTTTAAATTGATTATATAGTCCTATAATAAAATGAGTAAAAATAGGTCATAAGACTTAGGTAAAAACATTGTTGAGATAAAAATTAATATATGTCATAATATATAATGGATGAAAAAATTAGTTTCAATAATTAATGTTAGGAGAATACATATGGCTAAGTTATTTTTTAAATACGGCACAGTTTTTTCTGCAAAATCTTTGAACCTTATAGCTACAGCTCATAATTATCAAACTCAAGGCAAAGAAGTATTACTTTTAATTCCTAAAATAGATACTAGAAGTGACGGATATGTTTCTACTAGAGCAGGATTCAAAATGCCAGCAGAGCTAATAGATGATGATACAGATATTTATGATTTATATGTTTCACATCGTAAGCAAAAAGATAATATTGATTGTATACTTGTGGATGAATGCCAAATGTTAAAATCTAAACATATCGATCAACTTAGAGAAATTGTTGATGAGTATAATACACCAGTCATTTGTTATGGTCTTAGAGTTAGTTATACGTTAGAGTTGTTTGATGCAAGTAAAAGACTATTTGAACTTGCTGATAAACTAGAAGAGATAAAGACTGTTTGCTGGTTTTGCAATAATAAGGCTACCCATAACTTAAAACTTGTTGATGGTAAGCCTGTATATGAGGGTAAACCTATTGATATCGGAGGACTTGAGAAGTATGTACCTGTCTGTTATCATTGTTTTAAGAATCCCAAAGAAATATGATGATGAACTTATTTTAAGAAACATTCTTATATAAATTATATGTATTGCCCAGATTCTTAGGATTTAACATTCAAAGGGTCTGGGCTTATATTTATTACCTATATTTTGAAAAGTATCCACTTACAGGTATTTAATTCGTATTTTAATTCACAGGATTTTTCCACACCATTTATAGCAACTAGACATGTGTAACTTCTCATGGGATTTCCTGCAATCTTTTCTTCGGTATGATATAGAACTTTGTTTACTTTAACTGTCTTCAGTTCGTGTTCTTTGGTTTCGAGTCTGAATCTTAGAGGCATCAAGACTCCTTTTAAATTGAACCATCCAATCATCTCAATAGGTTCCATTATTACTTTCATAAAGTCGCCCTTCCTTTCTTAATATTGATTCAAAACTTATAAAAGGCTTGACATAATAGGGTAATTTTCTTCTGGCATACCTCCATTAAGAGGTCTTAGACCACTATGCAAAAATGAAGCTCTAATAATAGCGGTATTTCCATATCTTAAACGTATCTTATCAATTGATTCATCAAGAGCTGTGTATTTCTCATGTTTATCAAAATCAAACAGAGACAGCTGTGTATTGGTTTTTGAAGAAAGAGAAGATACTCTGACTCCAAGGTGTCTGATAGGTTCTTTGTTCCAAGCTTCGTCAAATAAAGTACATATGGCTCTGTAGATATCATTAGTTATATCAGTAGATTCTGCCAGCTGCATTTGATGAGACAATGAAATGAAATCATGTGATTTTATACTTACACTCACCATTTTTGCTATCATATCAGAATCTCTTAAACGCATACAAACAGTCTCAGTAAGGGATAATAAGATAAGCTTTGCCGTACGGGAATCTGTCACATCAAATGAAATGGTAGTAGAGTTACCAATGCCTTTTGCTTCGGGGGAACATGGTTTTACAATAGAGGTAGCTATACCATTGGCATAAGCGTGTATAAGGTATCCATGGCTCTTAAAATGGGCATATAAGAGTTCAGGGTCTGAATTTGCCAACTCACCAATGGTGTAGATACCTAGCTTTATAAGCTTTGCATTGGTTGCTCTACCTACCATGAATAAGTCTCTTACTGGTAAAGGCCACATTTTTTCCTGTATTTCGTTTGGAAATAACGTATGAATCTTATTAGGCTTTTCAAAATCCGATGCCATTTTAGCTAATAGTTTATTATTAGAAATACCAATATTAACGGTAAATCCTAATTCTTTTTGTATTTTGTCTTTCAAATGATGAGCAAAGCTGATGGGAGAACCAAAATGGTGGCTCATGTTAGTATAATCAAGGAAACATTCATCAACACTGTATCTTTCAACAAGAGGAAAATATTCTTTGAATATATCTACCATTGCATCGCTGCATTGCATAAAAAGTTTATAATTAGGAGGTACTATTACAAGAGATGGACATTTCTGACGAGCGCTGAATAATGACTCACCTGTTTTTATACCATATTTTTTAGCAGGAATGGATTTTGCTAATACTATTCCATGTCTTTTGGACTCGTCGCCACCTATAATTGCAGGTATGGTTCTAAGGTCAATGCAGGATATCTGTGTGTTCATTCTATAAGTAGCTTCCCAACTTAAATAAGCTGAATTTACATCAATATGAAAAATTCTATGTTCCATAAAAACACCTCTTAAAATTAGTATACACGAACATGTGTTCGAGGTAAAGGGGTATTTTTTGGTAAGAAATGTTAAAATATGGTAAAAAAACAAACCGTTATTCTTCGGAGGAATGAATAACGGTTTGTCAACAATATAAAAAATTATATTAAGCTATGTAAAATTTGTGTACTCCTATTTTGCTTGTGTAAATGTTCTAGTAACAATTTTACTTGGTAATGATCTACCTGTTCCATATTTACGGATATGAATAGTTATGTCACCAGTCAAATCTGGAAGGTTGCTACCGTTATATTTGATCCAAGTATTTTTATCATCAATAGAAAATTCCATATTATTATTAATAGTTACAGTATTATTGCTATCATTGGATTTAATATTACGAGGATGTATTATTCTTTGGTCTAATTTGATAAGTTGAGTTTTATCAGTTCCTTTTAATCTAATAAGAATACCGTTAGCAGCAGTCATGGAATCCAACTCATCCTTAGTTAACAATACATTATCTTCATAAGGAGTGGTGTAAGTGATACCACCATCCAAACTATATTCAGCATATGTTGTAATCCCCATAAGTTTGCTAGCATTTTGCCCATCCAAGGAGAAGCTAACAGGATCTAATTCAGCTGGGACTATTATATCTTGGGTATAAGCTATTTCCACAATATTGCTGGAAGTTGTAGTACCTGCGGCATATTTACGAACATAGAGAGTAACATCACCAGATAAATCAGGATTATTATAACCATCATATTTAGTCCAGTTAATTTTATCAAAAGAATACTCTAAGCTTGTATCTAATAAAATAGTATTATCAGTATCATTGGCAGCCAGACTACTAGAGCTTAAATTGCTATCATTAATATGAATTGTGTAAGTTTCATTAATGCCTTTACTTCTGACTAATATATTATCATTAGAATTAATGGATTCAAGCTCAGCATCAGAGAGTAATATGTTATCTTCATAAGGAGTAGTATAAGTGATACCACCATCCAAGCTATATTCTACATCAGGAGTAATCTCCATAAGTCTACCTGCATTATCACCACTAAAGGAGAATGAAATATCAGATAAAACTATAGATGAAGTATCTCCAGTAAATTTTCTAGTAACAATTGGACTAGGTAGAGAAGTACCTCTAGCATATTTACGAACATGAATAGTTAAATTACCAGTCAAATCAGGAAGATTGCTGCCATTATATTTAGTCCAAATCTCTTTATTATCAATAGAGAATTCCATGTACTTACTAAGACCTTTTAGAGTATTTTCGGTATCATTAGCTTTTATTGTGCTGTTCCATAATCTATTTTTACCGATTTTGATTAATTGAGTATCATCATTACCTTTCATTCTAATAAGAATACCATGAGCAGTAGTAATTGATTCTAACTCATCTTTAGTAAGCAGTACGTTTTTTTCAGAAGGAGTAGTGTAAGTATTACCGCCATCCAAACTATATTCTATGTCAGGAGTAATCCCCATAAGTCTACCCGCATTTTCACCGCTAAAGGAGAATGAAGCAGCAGTAAATATTTTAGTAACAATAGGGCTAGCTAGAGAATTGTTCTTAGCATATTTACGAACATGAATAGTTAAATTACCAGATAAATCAGGAAGATTATTACCATTATATCTAGTCCAAGTATTCTTATTATCAATGGAGAATTCCATACCACTTCTAATACCTGTTAGAGTATTTAAAGCATCGTTAGATTTAATTGTACTTCTTAGCAATCCTTCTCTAACAATCTTAATTGTAAGAATATCATCAGTACCTTTCATTCTAACAAGAATACCATGTGTAGTTGTTATAGAGTCTAACTCATCTTTGGTAAGTAATACGTTATCTTCGGAAGGAGTGGTATAAGTGATACCACCATCTAAACTGTATTCAGCATTTGTTGTAATTTCCATGAGTCTACCAGCATTTTCACCGCTAAAAGAAAATGTAGCAGCAGTAAATTTCCTAGAAATAATATTACTTGGCATATAAAGACCAGTAGCAGCTTTACGAATATATATTGTAATGTTACCAGATAGATCAGGAAGATTATCTCCATTATATCTAGTCCAATTAGTTTGATCTATAGAAAATTCCATTGTATTATTTAGACCAGAAATTGTATTATCTAGATCACTATGCTTGATAACTTTATCACTTAAACTTCCATTTTTAATATATATTACAAATTCTTTATCTGTATCAATAGGTTTCATTATTATACTATTTGTACTATTAATAGATTTCACTTCAGCTTCTGTTAATAACAAGTCATCCTCATTAGCAGTTGTGAAAGTTTTACCACCATCTAGACTATATTTTTCACCTTTTTTTAATCCCATAAGTCTGTTAGCATTTTTACCATCAAAAGAAAATAAAGCGGCGGTAAATTGTCTAGTTAAGATATTACTGGAAAGACTCGCTCCAGATCCACTTCTTCTTATATATATTGTAATATTACCAGATAGATCAGGAAGATTGTTTTTATATTTAATCCAATTTACTCTATCAGTAGAAAACTCCATATACCCTTTCATACCTGTTAAAGTGTTTGCTTTATTATTCATTATTACATGGTGCTGTTTTAAATAGTATCGATAGATATGTAACACGTAAGGTTCATAAGTGCTGTTGATCCTAATTCTAATATGATCTGTTGTGTTGATAGACTTAATCTCATCATCTGTAAGTAACAAATCGTCTTCAGAAGCAGTTATATAAGTGTTACCACCGTCTATACTATATTCTTCACCTTTTTTGATACCCATGAGTCTATAAGCATTTGAACCGTCTACAGAGTATTTAGCCAGTACTAAATTTCCTTGTGGCAATCTTTTATGTAGTGCTTTAATAGTGCTCAGTTGTTCGCTGTCTGTGTTCTTATCAAATGCAGCATATATGTTAAGGATTAGTTCTTGTAAGATAGTTCTATCATAATCTGAAATTTTTTGTATTGGTAATCTATTAAGAAGGTCTGTCATAACTTTTGGGTGATATGTAAAGATATCAAGTATATCTGCTATTATTTGTTCCCATTCTTTGATTGTGGCATCATTAGAAATCATGGAATCTATCTTATAGTACCATGCAATCAGATTTTTTTTATTAATATCTATTGCTTTATTAATGATTTCTATTTTATTAGTTGAATCAATTACTTCAGATAGCCAAAGTAATTGGTTAGATTTATCTAAGCTATCCCTATCCTTAGTAGCTTCTGCTAATAATTTTGCATAGATTGGATGATCTCCCCAAGGTATAGTAGTTGCGGGTCTATTCCAAGCATATCCTATACCACCAATATTATTACCAAGTCCCCAGCTATCCTCTGATTTCATATATAAAAAAGCCATATGATTAGGCTGTCTTACATCCGTTGAAGGTACACCAAAGGATCTGTATATTAGAGTACCAAAATATGATATTCTTGTACAGACACCACCAATTTCAAGTAAATCTTTTAATTTCCATTCACCCTTGTAATTTCTACCGTCCCTTTTTCCATAAGGCATTAAAAAAGCTGCTTTTTTTAATGTACTTTGAGTTATATAATCAGGGTGTTTGGTTCTAAGAAAATCGTGAAGCCAATCTATATCTGCATCTGAAGTAGCATTATCTGCTACCATGGTAAGATGTGTAACATCAAGATTGTTAAAAGACGGGAATAATTTACCTTCAGTGTTAAGTCTTTTATAATGATCATATCTTACAACTGGATCTATAACTGTGTGATTAGAATCATAGGTCTTAATAGGATTAGCATGAACTAAAGCCATTGCGATAGCAAATTTTGCATAGAAGCCATCATGACAATCCTCATCGTTTTCCCATAGATCTTTCCAGACATCTAGAGATTTCACCAGTCTATCTTGTTTATAATCAGATCTTCCTTGCAAAAATAAATTAAGAAGATCGTCTCTATTGAAAATAGTTGATAAAAAAGTAGCATGGTCAGTACTCTTAGCCTTGAATTTTTCTAGATTATCAGCACCAAGTCTATCAATGAAGGTTCTTTTAACTAGAGCAGAGTAGAATTCATGGTCTTCTAAGCTTAAGATAATATTATCAATGGTTTCTGGTGTTTTTGATCTTAGATATTCAGTATACTGATTGAGTAAAGTACCATAACTGGTGTTATTAGTATTACTTATAATATTTTCGTTCATAATGGGAAGATTATTATCTTCTAGTTTACTAGTTGTAGAGGTTTCAATTATAGTGTTGGTTTCTATTTCAGCCCCATATGTGCTGAAACAAGGGGTTGTCAAACTGATTCCCAGTCCTACAACCATTAATTGAAACAGTTTTGATTTCTTTTTTGCCTTGCTCATATTATTCCTCCTCATTCCACTTTGTTGACAGTAACATATGATTAATCACAGTATAAGTAACAATTTAATTGTAGCAGTATTCTATTAAATAGAGATATCATCATTTATAACCAAATTTAAGTAGCAAATTGTACCAAAATTTACCATCTGTTATATGAAAAGATTATACTATATTGAATATTTTAATAATGCTAAGTATTCATTAGATATCTGAATTATGTATTGAGTAGTATATATGTCAATAGCTAGTCCTATACACATTCCTAATTAGTAAACATTAAGAAAATTTTAAGAAATTATTCATTATATCAAAAGAAATTCTAAGTACAATATACTTGTAAATAGATGCTCAAGAAAAATAAACTTAAGAGGAGTAATAAAAATGAAAACTAGAAAATTAATTTATTCGTTAATAGTGATAGTTATGACAATTAGTACAGTGATTTCTGGTTGTAAATCAAAACCAGTGGAAAAAAGTAAGGTTAAGAAGCAAAATGAAACTGAATTCAGTACTCAACCAAAGGAGGAAGAAGAGCAAAAAGAAGTTAAGAAACAAAATGAGATGCAAGATGAGATACAAGATGAGCCACTAAATGGTATCCCTGAAGAGATTAGTTCATTAATCAGTATATCTGGAAATCAAGAGAGCAGTGCTGTTGTTATTAATACACAAGGTGGACCTATGTATGATTTTGATACAACTACGGTAAAAGAAGAGACAGAAGAAATTAAGAATAGAGATTTCTTTATAGTTAATGTACATCAAAAGCAAACCAAGAATCCTGAACTGTTCCAAGACAAAGAAATATCTTTTGAAGAAGCTATAAAATATGATAAGGAAAGTATTCAGATGTTAGCGAAGGTAATAAACTATTATAAGGAACAAGGGAAAAAGGTGTATGTTCTAGGTATGTCTTTTGGAGCTTTGATGGCCCAAGAATTAATTTCAGAATATGGTGTTGATATAGCAGATAAATACCTGATTATTGTTGGTAGACTTGATATGCCAGAAGTTATTTGGAAATCCTTTAGTAAAGGTGGTACAGGATATTTTGTAGATGGTGTCAAGGCTGTAGCTAATGAAAATGGAATAATGGATGACCCTGAATCAGATGCTATCCCTAGTAACAGTGAGAAAAATGTAAATAAGCTAGCTGCTGGATTAGGTAAAAATAGATACACTGAAAAGCTAGATAAATATGATTTGAAGAATATTACCTACATTAGCGCAATGGAAGATGAGGCTGTTGGAAAATTATCAGAAGAAGAAATCAATTTCTTGAAATCAAAAAATGCTAAGATTATATTATCAGAAGGTGGACATAGTGAGGTTATATCCAATGAGATAGTAAACGGATTTAAAATCGCATTTGGACTTGAGTAGTTCTAAATCACTGATATTGAAATAAACCATCATATAAAGTATAATAAAAAAAAATTAAAAGATTAATTAATTTATATTATATAGAAAACATAATATTATACTATCATATGAGAGGAAGCATAAGATGAAAAACATGGTATTAATTGGTATGCCAGGAGCAGGAAAAAGTACAATCGGTGTGGTATTAGCCAAAACTTTGGGATTTACTTTCATTGATTCTGATTTGGTCATACAAAAAAGAGAAAACAGGTTGTTGCAAGAGATCATTGATGATATTGGAATGGAAAGATTTCTAGATGTAGAAAAAGAAGCGGTTCTAAGTATAGATGTATCAAAATCTATTATAGCAACTGGTGGAAGCGTAATTTTTAGAAACGAAACAATGAAACATCTAAAGAAACTGGGAGATATAATCTATCTAAAAGTTTCTTATGAAGAAATTGAAAGAAGAGTCAATAATATAACTACTAGAGGCATAGCCATGGCAAAAGGACATACATTGAAAGATGTCTATGACCAAAGAGTTGAACTCTATGAAAAATATGCAAATATAGTTATTGATTGTGATGACAAAAATCTGGAAGAAATTGTTAAGGACATAAAAGATAGTATACCGGAATAGAATATTATTATCATAAGAATGACTTGAGAACATGACGAGGGAAACGTCCCCATGACATTAATGGTATTTTTGAAGGGAGGAAATTATACGGTTAAAAACTATATAATTGATACTAATGTAATGATTCATGATCCTGAATTCATGCATAATTTTGAAGGTAACAATATAATCATACCCTTACTTTGCATAGAAGAACTGGATAATCTAAAAAGAAGAGAAGGATTAGTTGGATTCCATGCTAGAATGGTAGCAAAAGAGATTAAGTTATTAATGGAAAAGGGAGACATAGAAAAAGGAATAAGATTACCCAACAAAAGTGTTTTGCGTGTAGAATTGAATCATATGGATATAGACATTCTTCCTAATGGCTTTGATACCAATAAAAATGACTCAAGAATATTAGCTATTGTATTAAGCCTAAAAAAAGTCAATGATAGTAGTCGGATAATATTAGTTACAAAAGACTTATATATGGCTATAAAAGCTAGGTCATTAGGAATTGAAGTAGAAGATTATCAAAGTGACCGTATTGACATTGATACTATCTATAAAGGTTATACCGAGATTGAATTATTGTCAAAAGACATTAACAAAATATTTGATGGAGGATTAGAAGTTCCTGATCTACAAGAGGAAATATACCCTAATGAATTTTTCCATATTAAAAGTAAGGACCAAGTTTCTCACGAAATATTAGCCAGATATGACGGAAATAAAATAGTTCCACTTATACATGCCAATGAAAATGCCTGGGGGCTGAACCCAATCAATAGAGAGCAAAAGATGGCATTTGAATTACTTATGAACCCGGATATACATTTTGTAACAATTATAGGTGGGGCAGGATCAGGAAAAACAATTCTTGCAACAGCTACAGCTTTGCAAAATGTAATAGAAACTAATAAATATAGGAAAATAGTATTTGTTAGACCAGTAATAGCAGCAGGAAATGATATAGGTTATCTTCCAGGTACAGAACGGGAAAAACTGAAACCTTGGATGGGAAGTTTCTATGATGCTATAGAGAATTTATCTGATATAAAAGAAACCAATAAGAACAATGGAGGAAAACCGACTTTCACTGTAGAGGATTTTATAGAGCAATTTCGCCAAAGAGGGGTAATAGAGACCAAGACCTTTACCTACATGAGAGGAAGGACATTCACTAATTCCTTGATTATAGTAGATGAGGCACAGGAAATGACCCCCCATTTAGCTAAACTTATGTTAACTAGAGCAGGAGAACATTCCAAATTTGTATTTTTGGGAGACCCAAGTGATAACCAGATTGATAATAACTACATAGATTCAAAATCCAATGGCTTAGTATATACCGTAGAAAAGATGAAATCCTTTAATATAACAGGGCACGTAGCACTTAAGAGAGTAGAACGTAGTCCATTAGCTAAGATTGCAGAGAAAAATATGTAATAATAAAAGTTCATATGTATTGAGCGTAAAGCCCAATTTAGACTGTCGACAAAGTATTAAACAGACAACGGTCGTATATTGAAATCATATATAATGATAATACACTCTTGTTATGTTTGTTGCTTCTATCTGTTTTAAAGGATGGCAACAAGCGTAAAAGTCGCTCGTTAAAAAGTTATTTCGTTATGCCAAAAATCATAAATAGCCAGTAGTTATGTCAACTAGAAGAAAAAATGTTTTGTGATTATATCCAAGATTACTTCAAGCAAAATAATATATGTATATGTGAAGTAGTGAGGCAGGACGCCGAACCCAGCTTTTTGCTCAGGACGAGCAAGTAGCTGGCGAAACATATACATATATTATTTTGCAAAAACCAAGTCAGAACAAAATATTTTTTCTGACTTACCTGTACAGTAAACCAAATGCATATTGACAATCTGGAATCGATTCCATATAATTATATTAATAATAGACAAACATCTTCTAGGAGGAGAAAAATGAGCAGATTACCACTAATTACAGCACATGCAGGTTGTATGAATACAGTACCAAATTCAATTGAATCAATAATGAAAGGAATAGAAACAGGTGCAGATATTATTGAAGTCGATGTAAGAGCCACAAAAGACGGTGTGCCAATATTAATTCATGATCCTTCAATAAATACTATACAGGATGAACAAATACAAGTTAATGAAACCACTTTTGAAGACCTAGAAAAACATATCAACAATAAGATGGTAACATTATTGGAAGCATTAGATATAGCACAACAATATAATATAGTACTTAACTTGGATATAAAATCATTAGATGCCATTGATTCCATAGCAGCACTGGTAAATTATGAAAAAATGAATAATCATGTAATCCTTTCTGGTTGCAAAAAAGAAAAAGCAATATATCTATATAATAACTATCCACAATTCCAATATCTACTAAATGTAGATACCAATTCATTAAGCGAAGAAGATTTTAATCAACAATCAATAATAGAAGAAATTTGTAATGAAGCCAATTCCATGTCTTGTTGTGGAATAAATATTGACTACAAATATTGCAATGAGGAAATAATCAAGTACTTCCATTCCAGATTTTTACCAGTAGCAGTCTGGACTATAGATAATGAATGTGACATGGAAAAATATATAGAACTAGGAGTATATTCAATAACAACAAATAAAATCAATACACTAAAACATATAAAAGAGAATATATTAAGTAAATAAGAATCCATTATAGGATTAAACTTATAAAAATGAAAGGGTAAAAGCTCTTTCATTTTTTTGAATAAATATGTAAAATAGAGTTATAAAGAAAATAAAAATATGAAGTATAATAATCTTACAATGGAGGGCAAATCATGGACTTTAAAACATTCAAGATTGAGGATTTTCTTAACAAAAGCTTTAAATGCAATTGTAATAAAGTACACAGAACATCTATTGAAGAAATACTAATAGGGGAAAATGTAACCCTTGAATTACCAAAACTCATTAATAAATACGGCTATAAGAATATACTAATCGTTTCAGACTCCAATACTTATAAAGTACTAGGAGAAACCGTAGAAAAAATATTAAAAGATAGCCAAATCAGTTGTACGTCCTATGTTTTTGAAGAAACCAATCAATTAGTACCTGATGAACAAGCTGTAGGAAGACTTCTAACTAATATTGATGATAATATAGACCTGATGATAACAGTAGGTTCTGGTACTCTGAATGATTTGTCAAAATTCGTAAGTTATAAGATACATATTCCATATTTTATTGTAGCTACAGCACCATCTATGGATGGATACGCCTCAACTGTATCACCCCTAATAGTAAATAACCTAAAAACCACATACGAAGTCAATTCACCAAAAGCCATAATAGCAGATATAAATATAATAAAAAAAGCTCCTATGGAAATGATAACTGCTGGATTAGGAGATATATTAGGTAAATATACATGTCTGTGTGACTGGAAAATAAGTTCAATAATAAACGATGAATACTATTGTGAAAGCGTCGTAGACCTAGTAAAAGAATCTATACACAGATGTGTTAAAGATATAGAAGGCATTAAAAATAGAGATACAATCGCCATAAAAAATCTAACTGAAGGCCTGATACTATCTGGTATTGCTATGAGTTTCGTAGGAAATTCAAGACCAGCTTCAGGCGCCGAACATCACCTATCTCACTACTGGGAAATGATGTTTCTATTCCAGGGCAAAGAAGCAGTACTCCATGGCACAAAAGTAGGTATAGCCACCCTTATCATTGCCAAACTATACGAAATGCTTACCAACACCAATCTAGACTTTGAAAAAGCACTAAAACACGCAGAGGAATTTGACTACAATGACTGGGTTAAAAATATAAAACAAAAATATAAACACGCCGCCAATGACGTTATTAAACTAGAACAAAAAACCAACAAAAATTCCAAAGAAGAACATAAAATAAGAATACAAAAAATAAACCAAAACTGGGACGAAATAATTGACACAATAAAAGATATCATCCCCCCTACAGAAGAACTAAAAGCCATACTCCTTAAAGTAGGAGCCACCATAACCCCAAACCAAGTAGAAGTAGATTCCACCACAGTCTCAGACAGCATAAAGATAGCTAAAGAACTAAGAGCAAGATATACAGTACTACAGCTTTTGTGGGATGTAGGATTGCTAGATGAATTTGCTTCTATATAAAGTATGAAATAGCCAACAATAATTCTCAAAGAGGAAATAATATTTTGTGATTAAAATTGAAGGGGACTACAAGCAAAATAGTATATGTATATGTTGAGTAGTGAGGCAGGACGCCGAACCCAGCTGTTTGCTCAGGACGAGCAATTCCGCTGGCGAAACATATACATATACTATTTTGCAAAACCCACGTCAGAACAAAACATTCTTTCCGACCTACTGGTACAATATTAAATCTCACATTAACCTTTTTGCCAAAAAGGTCAAAACATGATATATTTTAGTATAATAGTAATAACTAAAAAACAATAATAACACTATAAATACTAAAATACGGAGAGAACCTTATGACAGAAAAAATATTGACTTTAATGATTTGTTTCGGCGGCAGTTTAATTCAAGGTTTATCAGGATTCGGTTTTGCAATGTTTGTTATGTTTTTTCTTCCCTTTATCATGCCTCTAAAAGTGGCAGCCATAGTAACAGGTATGCAAACCTTTTTTATGGGTACTTATGTTGTCTTTAAGTTCAGAAAACATATTGATTACAAAATAGCCATGGTACCTCTAATATCTTCATTAGCACTTGTACCTATTGGAGTGCGTCTGTTGGTCTTTGGAAATGAAAATATATTAAAAAGAATTCTTGGAATCACTATAGTCTCTATTTCCATTTTCCTATTTATAAAAAGTAGAAAAGAAATAAAAATCAAGACTAATGTAAAAAATGGAATTATAGCAGGTTCATTAAGTGGAATTATGAGCGGAATGTTCAATGTTGGTGGACCACCTTTGGTCGTATATTACTTATACGGAATCAAAAACAGGTTGTCCTACAAAGCAACTCTAGAATTCAGTTTCTTAATTAGATCAATGATGATTGTAGTTATGCATATTGTATATGGAAATATCAATAAGGAAATAATAATTTTTGCGCTATTTGGAGGAATAGGTACTAGTATTGGAAATCTGCTTGGGTTGAGCATGTTCCAGAAAATAAATAGTGTAATATTACATAAAATAGTTATTGTCTTAATGTTTGTTCTGGGAACCCTGTTAATTATAAATAAGTAAACTGGAAGTTGTTAAAAACATAGTTGACATTTCTATCTAAAACTACTAAACTGAATTTTACAGAATAAAAAAATAGTATTTGCTTTGTTTATAATATAGCCATACTGAAAGGAAAAGTCGTCGCAATGAATAATAATACTAAAGAGAACAAGATGGGTACTATGAAAGTATCTAAGCTTATGGTTTCCATGTCAATACCAGCAATATTATCTATGTTAGTCCAAGCATTATATAATATAGTAGATAGTGTATTTGTTTCAAGAGTAAGTGATGATGCATTAACAGCTGTATCACTAGCATTTCCTATACAATTAATAATAATTGCTTGCTTTGTGGGGCTTGGAATAGGAATTAATTCACTTATATCAAGGAAATTAGGGGAACAAGATCATGAAGCAGCATCTAATGCGGCTGAACATGGTATACTTCTATGTATAGTTTTATATGTAATCATTTTATTAATTGGTATCTTGTTTGCCAACAGTTTCTTCACATTATTTACAGATAGTCAAAATATCATTAACTTAGGAACTGAATACATAAAGATAATAATGATATTCTCATTTGGTAGATTACTGGCTCAAGCAGGAACAAGTATCCTACAAGGTAGCGGTAATATGATTCATCCAATGATATCACAGTTATGTGGAGCTGTATTCAATATTATTTTAGACCCAATCCTTATATTTGGATATTTGGGATTTCCAGCATTAGGAGTTAAAGGAGCGGCCATTGCTACTATATCAGCTCAAATTTTATCTATGGTCTATATATTGATAGTTCTATTTACTAAGCAAAATAGTGTAAAATTGAATCTCAGAACATTCAAATATGATAGTAAGATTCTAAAAGGAATAATGCAGGTTGGATTACCAGCTACAATAATGCAGGCAATAGGCTCAGTCATGGTTACTGGATTGAATTTGATTCTTGCAGGATTTGGAGAGGCTTCAGTTACGGTTCTAGGAGTTTACTATAAGCTTCAATCACTTATATTTATGCCTGTTTTTGGATTGTCTCAAGGAGTCATGCCTATAATTGGATATAATTATGGATCTAAGAATAGAAAGCGATTAATGAAAGCTTTGAAACTTGGTATTATCGCTGCAGTTGTGTATATGACACTAGGATTCTTGGTATTCCAAATAATACCCGCACAGCTGTTAGAGCTGTTTGACAGTTCAGATGAAATGATGAAAATTGGAGTTCCAGCATTTAGGATTATCAGCTATGTATTTCCTCTGGCCGCAGTTTCCATAATGTGTGGTACTGCATTTCAAGGGATGGGAAAAGCATATATCAGTATGATTGTTTCAATCCTAAGACAATTAGTGGTATTATTGCCTGGAGCGTTCATTTTGGGTAAATTATTTGGTTTGGACGGAGTATGGGTTTCATTTGTTTTAGCAGAGATTGTTGGTATCGTAGTTGTATTGGTATCAATCAAGAAAATATATGAAGAACAATTATTGAAGTGGTAATATGCAAGGGGATTTAATCTATACAATTAATACGGGAAGGTGAAAAGATGAGATTATATATTATTCGTCATGCAGAACCAGATTACAAGAATCATACCATTACGGAATATGGTCATGAACAAGCAAAAGCTTTAGCTAGAAAGCTTGACAAAGAAGGTATCACTAAGATATATTGCTCACCATTAGGTAGAGCCATTGATACAATGAAGTATACTGCTGATTTAATGAAGATTAAACCAGAAATACTTGAATGGACCCAGGAAATACCAAGAATGCCAATAACTAATGACAATATAGAAGATTGTCCAGCTTGGAATTTACCTGGAGAAGTAATTTTTGAAGAATCATCTTACTTGACCCTGGAAGATTGGCATAATCTACCGATAATAAAAGATGTAAAAGCTAGAGAAAAATTTACTGAAATACAAGAAGAGTCAGATATGTTTCTAAAGCAATTAGGATATGAGAGAGTTGGGAACAAATATCGTATATTGAACTCTAATACAGAGAAAGTAGCTGTTTTCTGTCATGGAGGGTTTGGACGAACATGGATTGCCCATTTACTTAATATTCCATTACCTATGTTCTGGGCAAGCTTTTTTATTAAAACATCTTCTGTGACAACTATCCTATTCGAGGAAAGATCAGAGGAATGGGCTGTACCTAGATGTATAGGATTTGGAGATACATCTCATTTATATGAAGCTGGAATTGAATGTTCATTTACTGGATTAGCAGGAAACTTTTACTAAATATAAAGAATAAATTTTGATTAAATTATATATATTGGACTTAAACGTATATACACCCATTTTTATAAGTTCAATATATATATAAGTATGTCAAAAAAAGATTTTATTTTGACCTAAACAAGGTACTATATTGAACAACAGTTCAATTTATGATAAAATTTCATAATATAGTGAAAAAAATATTAGGGGATAGGAGGAGAATAAATGGCTGTAAAGATAAAAGATGTAGCAAAAAAAGCAGGTGTTTCAGTTACAACAGTATCTAGAGTTCTAAATGATGGAAAATATGTCAGTGATGAATTAAAAGAAAAAGTTAAAAAAGCCATAGAAGAACTGAACTATTCGCCTAGTTTTATAGCTAGAAGTTTAGTATTGAAAAAGACCAATTTATTAGCTGTCATAGTTCCTAATATTACGGCTAGTGTCAATTCAATTATTTTGAGCAAAATAGAAGAGACAGCAAGTAAGAATAATTATAATATCATAGTTTGTAATATGGCTGAAAATCTAGATAAACAATATAAATATCTAAATATTTTCAAAGAGATGAGAGTAGACGGTATCATAATAACCAATGAAAAGATAGATGATAAAACTAGAGACTTTTTAGAAAGCATCAATATACCTATTGTTTTTGCAAGTGCTAAACCTAGTAATCAAAAGCATATAGCTATAGTTGTAAATAATTATCAAGCGGCTTATGATGCTGCTGAATATCTAACCAGTCTAGGTCACAAGAGGATAGCTTTCATTGGGGGAGATAGACGAGATATCACTTCTGGACAAGAGAGATACAATGGTTATAGAAATGCATTAAAAAACAATAAAATACCATTAGTTGAAGAATATGTTGAATTTGGTAATTACAGTTTACAAGATGGGTATTCTATAATGAATAAAATCCTAAAATGCAAAAAACTTCCAACAGCAGTTTTTGCTGCCAGTGATGATATGGCTGTGGGAGCAATCAATTGTATTAAGGATAATGGATTGAAGGTACCAGATGATATATCGGTAATAGGTTTTGATGGCACAGCTGTGGTTGATATTGTACGTCCAAGATTAACTTCTATGGAGCAACCAATAAAAGAAATGGGTACAATGGCTGTTGAGATGCTTATTCAAAAGATAAATAAACAACAGACATTGGTTAATGAAGTAATTGTTAATCATGAATTAGTTGTTAGAGATAGTTGTAAAAAAGTATAATTCTATAATGAATATTGATGTTTTGTAAAATATTAATAATTCACTTTTCTGTTCTAAACTTACGATGAAGTTATTGACAATATGGAAGCGATTCCATATAATATAAGTAAATAAAGAATTTTTAAAATTAATTAGTTAAATATTATGCGTATTGGAAACGATACCATAATATTTGCTTTTAGAAGTGAAAAATTAAATATGTGAAAGGAGAATATTATGAGATTATATATTATTCGTCATGCAGAACCAGATTATGAGAACGATACAATAACTGAGGAAGGGCATAGACAAGCAAAAGCATTAGCTAAAAAGCTTCAAAAGGAAGGTATTACTCAGATTTATTGTTCACCATTAGGTAGGGCTGTTGCAACTATGGAATATACTTCTGAGCTGCTAGGTATCAAGCCTGTAATACTTGATTGGACTAGGGAATTATCTAAAATGCAAGTTGAAGATGAGAGAATAGGCAGATTGCCGGCTTGGAACTTACCAGGAGAAATAATTTTTGATGATATATCTTATTTGACTCATAAGAATTGGCATGAATTACCTATAATAAAAGAAGTCAATATCAAAAATAAGTACGATGAGATAAAGGAAGAATCCGATAAGTTCTTAAAAGAATTAGGATATGAAAGACAAGATACAAAATATCGTCTATTGAATCCAAATGAAGAAAAGATAGCTATTTTTTGTCATGGAGCTTTTGGAAGAACGTGGATTTCTCAGTTATTGAATATACCTCTTACTATTTTTTGGGCTAGTTTTTGGATTTCACCAACTTCCGTAACAACTATCTTGTTTGAGGAAAGATCAAAAGAATGGGCAGTTCCTAGATGTATTGGGTTTGGAGATACATCACATCTATACGAAGCAGGTATCGAGAATTCATCAAGTGGGTTGACAGCAAATTTTTATTAAATAGTTGACATAGGGATGTACTTGATAAAGTTATGAGGTACATCCTTATGGGAATTCGACTGGGAGGAATAATACATGGATATAACTTTGGAAAGATTAAAGAAAATAACCCAAGAACTAAAGAAATACATATATTCAAAAAGAATCAATATAGACAAATATCTAATGAAAAAAGGAAATTACAAAAACATCGAACAGGTAGAAAAAGCAGAAACCAAGTGGCAGGAATTCAATCGGGGAGATTTTTGGGGAGGGATAGATTCCCATTTCTGGTTCAGGACAAAAGTTGAGATTCCAGAGGATTTTGCAGGAAAAAAAGTTGGACTATGTTTCTATACCGGCGAGCCAAAACCATTATCCGTTGATAATGATGGCTGGGATGTCTATAACCCACAGTTCATCCTATATGTGGATAAAATGCTTATACAAGGGCTGGATATTAACCATAGAGAAGTAAGTATTACAGATAAGGCTCATGCAGGACAGGAATATCAAATAGACCTTCATGCCTATAGCAGTGGCAAAGAAAAAATAACCAGTGAGCTTTTTGGAGAATTGGTTGTCATAGACGAATCCGTAAGAAAGCTGTACTACAATATTCAAGTACCCATATGGGTTACAGAAAACCTTCAACAAGATGACAAAAGACGTATTGATATACTAACAGTTCTAAATCAAACAATCAATTTAATTGACTTAAGAAAACCTTTATCAGATTTATTTTTCAAATCAATCAATCAAGCAAACCAATTCATTGAACAAGAATTATATAATAAAATGTGCGGTCACGAAGATGTAATAGCTACTTGTGTAGGGCATACACATATAGATGTGGCTTGGCTTTGGACATTAAAACAGACAAGGGAAAAAGTTACACGTAGTTTTTCGACGGTACTGAAACTTATGGAAGAATATCCTGAATATACATTCATGTCAAGTCAACCTCAGCTCTATAAATACATTAAAGAAGATCACCCAGAGATATATGAAAAAATTAGAAAAAGGATAGAAGAAGGCAGATGGGAACCTGAAGGTTCAATGTGGTTAGAGGCAGATTGCAATATCTCATCAGGAGAATCCCTAATAAGACAGATCATGTTTGGCAAAAGATTTTTCAAGAAAGAATTTGATGTTGAAAATGAAATTCTTTGGCTACCAGATGTATTTGGATATAGCGCAGCTCTTCCACAAATTCTAAAAAGATCAGAAATACAGTATTTTACCACTACTAAAATAAATTGGAATCAATTCAATAAATTACCTAATGATACCTTCATGTGGAGAGGGATCGATGGTAGTGAGATAATGACATATTTTATATCTACCCGTAATCCTTACTATGACCCTGAAACATATTACACAACCTATAATGGATTTATTCATCCTGGTGCAATCATGGGTGGATGGGATAGATATCAGCAAAAGAACATCAATAATGACATACTTGTTGCATTCGGTTTTGGTGATGGCGGCGGCGGAGCTACAATAGAAATGCTAGAAACTGGTCGTAGAATGAATAAAGGTATTCCTGGTTGTCCAAAGGTGGAGATAGGAAAAGCAGGTGATTATTTCAAAGGATTGGATGAAAAATTCCATGAAGGGGAACTGCTGCCTAAATGGGTAGGGGAATTATATCTGGAATACCACCGTGGAACATATACTTCTATGGCTAAGAATAAATGGTATAACCGTAAAAGTGAGCTTCTTTATCAGGATATAGAATTTTTATACTCTTTATCCATGAACTTTGGTAATAAATATCCTCAGCAAAAAATCAATGAAAATTGGGAAACAATCCTGCTGAACCAATTTCATGATATATTACCTGGTACTTCTATAAGAGAAGTATACGAAGATTCCCATAGACAGTATGAAACAGTATTGCAAGAAGGTAATATATTAGCTGAAGAAGGTCTGAAAAAAATTTCAGAAAATATTAAATTAGAAAACACATCAATTGTTGTATATAATACTTTGTCTTATGATAGATCGGACATAGCTGTTTTTGATATACCAGAAGGGTATGAAAATCCATGCATAGAAGATGAAATGGGCAATATTATACCATGTCAGATTATTGAAGATATAGATAAACCAAAAGCTGTATTTTTTTCAGAAAAAATACCATCTAAAGGATATAAAGCATTTAATATCAGGAATGACCATGAAAAAAATACTCATATTGATCAGTTGATTGTAAAAGCTTCAAAGCTAAGTAATAAATACTTTTCAATTGCAATTGATGGCAAAGGTACAATTACATCTATTTATGATAAGGTCAATAATCGTGAGATACTGAGACAAGGTAAAAGAGGAAATCAATTACAAGTATTTGAAGATAAACCTATGAAATATGATAACTGGGATATAGACATCTATTATAAAGAGAAAATGTGGGAGATTGATGAAGTTACAAAGGTGGAAATTGTAGAAGAGGGACCTGTTAGGGGTGGGTTGAAAATCCATAAAAAATTCCTGGATTCTACCATAATTCAGACAATATATATTTACAGCAATATTCCTAGAATTGATTTTGATACATATATTGACTGGAAAGAAAACCAGCTTCTCCTAAAAGCCGCATTTCCTGTAGATATACAAGGGGATAAAGCTACTTATGATATACAATTCGGAAATGTAGAGAGAGTAACTCATAATAATACTTCATGGGATGCTGCACAATTTGAGGTATGTGCACATAAATGGGCTGATCTATCAGAAGATGCCTATGGAATCAGTTTGTTAAACGATTGCAAATATGGTTATGATATAAAAGACAGCGATATGCGTTTGACACTATTGAAATCAGGGATAGAACCACAGGAAGCAGATCAAGGAGAACACAGATTTGTGTATTCCTTATATCCTCATGTAGGGAACTGGAAATACGGAAATACAGTTCAAATGGCATATAATCTAAATACACCATTATATACAAGGCTAGAACAAGCACATGAAGGGTTTCTTCCAAGGGAATTATCAATGATACAAGTAGATCAGGAAAATGTTATTATTGAAACCATAAAGAAAGCTGAAGACAGTGATTATATCATTATTAGACTGTATGAGTGCTATAACAGACGATGTGAAGTTACCATCAAGTTCTTTAGTGAATTGAATGAGGTAATTGAGTGTAATATGATGGAAAAAGAATTGGAAAATATTCCAATCAATAATATGAGTTTTCATTTCCAGATTAAACCATATGAAATACGAACTTTCAAGCTAAAGCTGAAAAAGAATGGAAACCAATATATGAAAAAAACACAATAAGCATAGAAAAAGAACAAGTTTTTTATAAAAACATAATAAATATATCCCTTAAAAATGCTTCTTATACGTAGTAATTTGCATACAAGAAAATATTTATCCGTATAACTATTGACAATCTGAAATCGGTATCATATAATATTATCATAAATAGTATACATATAACCCAATATCTAAGTTAGTGGCAATGTAAAAATTCATAGTTTAATATGTTAATGTAAAACTTATTTGTTGATAATGTACTAATTATTTTATGGCCTGTATTCAAACAGGTAATATTGAATATATTATATGGTATCGATATCATGTAATATTTAAATGTATTTCTACAAAAAATTATCATAAGAGGTACTTAGGTAATTTATCTAAAGCACAAAAAAGGAGTATGGTTAAAATGAAGAAGAAAAACAAAAACACACAGTTGGTATGGTATTTATTTCTACTCCCTAGTTTTCTGGGCTTAGCTTTATTTATGGCTTATCCAGTTATGGAATCATTCCGATTAAGTTTTTTCAGGTCAAATGGAACCATTGAAAAATGGGCAGGTATTGATAACTATATATATGTATTCAAGAACGCAGGGTTTTGGCAAGCGGTACGAAATACGTTTTATATCGGTTTTTTTCAATTACTTATTTCTATACCACTTGGATTTATTATTGCTTCAATAATCAATCAAATGAAATGGTTCAAGAATTTCTTTAAGGTAATATTTTTTATACCTTATGTTACATCCATTGTAGCAGCAGCTATGGTTTTTCTTTATGTTCTACATCCAGACATGGGACTTCTAAATACTTTATTAAGTAGTTTGGGTCTTCCTACTTCTACATGGCTGGCAGATTCAACAACAGCAAGATGGGGAGTAATTATTTTATCTGTTTGGCATCAACTAGGTTTTATTATAATAATTAGCTTAGCGAATCTACAGGCTATACCAAATGATATTTATGAAAGTTCATCTATTGATGGAGCTAATAGATTTAAACAATGGTGGTTCATCACTATACCAAATATGACAGGAACATTTGCCTTTTTTGTTGTAATGGGTTGGATTGGCGCATTGAAGCGTTTTTCAGAAACATATATCTTGGGAGGATTACAAGGAAGTCCAGGAAGATCTCTGTATACAATAGTTGGATTCATATATGAAAGAGGTTTTGGAGGAAATGAATTTGGAGTAGCATCAGCAGCAGCATATATACTATTTGCTATTATCCTTATATTCACCATATTTAATCTTAAGATATCCAAGATGAATAAAGCTAATTAATATAATGTACAAACTAAAAAATATCTAAGAAGGTGTAGAAGATGAAAAAAAATGGTTCAAATAAATCAAAAAAGTTAACAATAGAGATTATAAAAGTTGTTGTCTTATTTTGCTTTGGTCTTATTATGATGGGACCTTTCATATGGATGGTTAGTGTTAGTTTCGAGAGGATGGCAAATATTCAGCCGCCGTTCCCACCTAGATTATTTCCAAAAGAATTTTCATTTTTCAATTATGAGATCATATTGGAAAATGGGAGTCTGCTCAAAGCTTATTTCAATTCATTTGTAGTAGCGTTAGGTTCTGTTGCATTAAATATTTTTTCAGCATTGTTAGCAGGATATGCATTCTCTAAAGGTGTTTTCAAAGGTAAGAAACTACTATTTGTAGTTATTCTAGCTACTATGATGATTCCAGGGGAAATAACATTGATTCCAATGTATATGATGTTCAATAAAGTAGGACTGTTGAATACATTCTATCCAATTATCTTTCCAAGTCTATTATTTGGATTTGGAATAATATTGACTAAACAGTATTTTGATAAATTACCAAATAGTTTAAGAGAAGCAGCTCAGATTGACGGAGCGAGTGAAGTAAGAATATTTACAAAAATATTTTTACCATTGACAGGGCCAATATCAGCAACATTGATAATTCTATCATTTATGAGAAGTTGGAACAGCTTCATTTGGCCAATGATTGTACTTAGTGATCAAAAATTACAAACAGTTCCAATCTACTTAGCAAGTTTTTCCATGGAAGATGGGACACGTTATGCTGGATTAACAATGGGATTAGCTACTGCTAGTATTCTTCCAGTTATAATAGTATTCCTATTCTTGCAAAAATATATTATCCAGAGTGTTGCTCTAAGCGGACTCAAGGGAGAATAGTAGAGATGAAGGAAAACATCTCGTGACTAAATACCAACACAAATAAGGAGGAAGAATTATGAAAAAAATTATGGCTTTAATTCTTATTGTAGTATTGACTATGTCAACATTTTTAGTTGGATGTGGATCAAAAGATAATGATAAAACTGATAATGGTACAACAACTGACAATAGTACAGATAATGATACTGGCAAAGATGTAGCAGATGAAAAAGAATGGTCAGGAACTATTAAAGTTCAGATGATCGGTTCATTCAAGATGGAAGATTCAACTGATCCAGTTTCAGGTGTTAAAACAAAAGGTGTACATCTTTTGAAAGAAGAATTTGAAAGAACTCATCCAGGTGCAAAAGTAGAATATGTATTAATGGGATGGGATAGTTATCAACAAAAAACACAAGCCATGTTAATGTCTGGTGAAGCTGATGTATATCAAGTACCAGGTATAGCAAGTTTTGCAGCTCAAGGTTTGTTAGAACCACTAGCACCTTATATTGAAAATGAAAATTATGACCTAGAGAAATATATCAACGGACAAATTAATGGATGGAAGGCAATGGGTCCTGAAGATTCAGATTTAGAGATATATGGTGTACCTGTATTGGGAGATACAAGAGTTATCGTGTATGACAAGAAAATATTTGATGATTGGGGAGTTGAATACCTTTCAGAAGAGCCTACTATAGATGAAATCATGGAAAAAGCGGCTAAGATGACAGGTAAAAATCCTGTAACAGGTGAAGAAAACTATGGTCTATATTTTAGAGGTAAATATGCTTCTGACCTTGCATTGAATATTGGTGAATCTCTTGGTGGAACATGGGGAACTGGTTTCAGATACAAGGATCTTCAAGTCAACTTTAACTCTGAAGAAATGAAAAAAGGAGTACAATATTTGAAAGATGCTGTAGCATATGCTCCAAGTGGAATTTTATCAGAGCAAGGAAACGAGTTGTTCCTTACTGAAAATAATAATATTGGAATGACATTAAGAATAGGTCCTGGATTCTTAAAACCTATTTATTCAAATGGATTAGATGAGAGATACGGTGCTTCTTTACTTTTTGTAAATCCTGAAAAAGGAATGGGTGGAGTATTTGAAGGTAGCCCATGTGCAATTGGAAAGAGCAGTGAAAACAAAGAGTTAGCTTGGGAGTACCTAAAATTCACTGGAAGTGAGTTCTACCAACAATATCTATGGGATGAGTACATGGCAGCTCCAGTGTTAAAATCAGCTACTGAGTGGGAACATATAAAAGCAGTACCACAGATGGAAGTAGTATTAAAAGCAATGGGTAGATTATGGGGACCACGTTATCCTTACCGTTCTGCACAACCAAAATCAATATTAGCATCTAATGTTGAATTAGCGTTATTAGGGCAAGCAACAATTGAAGAAGCTCTAGACAATGCTCAAAAAGAAACAGAAGAATGGATTAAAGAGCAGCAAAAATAACATAGAACAATAACTTATTAATAAAAACATAATATAATCTGTAAAAAGGGGCTGTATCCATTATACAAATATTTATCACCATAGATGTATTACGGGACAGCCCCTTAATTATTGGAGGACATAATGAATAAAATTGAAGTTCAAAAAATACAATTAGCAATTGATAAAGCAAATGATACTTCCGGTGTTGAAGCCCTAGAGATCATTCCGGAGTTGAATGACATTGAAGGCACTAATAGATTTGATTCCATAGAGAAAAAGGATTACTTGAAATTAGTTTTATTCAATGCTGAAAGAGGAAAGTACCTTGAGGAAATAGATGCGTACATGAAGTATCATCCAGCATTAATAGATGCTGATATCATTTTCTTCAATGAATTGGATAAAGGGATGATTAGAACAGGAAACAAAGATACTGCCTTGGAACTTGCTGGCAGACTATCAATGAACTATATCTATGGAGTGGAATTTCTGGAACTGACTAAAGGTGGCTCTAGAGAAAGAAAAGTACCAGGTGAAAACAATGAAGCTTTTCATGGAAACGCTATTATGTCACGTTATGAATTAAAGGATTCTTTTCTTATAAGACTTCCTTTGGAATATGATTGGTTTCATGATAATCAAAAACGTCTTGGGGGAAGAATGGCATTATTAACTAAAGTCAGAGTCGGGAACAATGAAGTAGGACTTGTTTGTACTCATTTAGAAAATATGACTTCATCAACAGGCAGGAAGAATCAAATGGATTATATCTTAAAACAAGCAGATAAGCATTATCCTGATATACCAGTTATCATAGCAGGAGATATGAATACAAATACTTTCAACAGTAACGACAAGAAGGATGTAGAGAAAGCATATCTTGATTTCGAGAAAGAGAAGGATAGAATATATTCACCTCAACTATATGAAGAGATTTTTCAAGCTGTTGAAGAACATGGGTTTGATTATACTAACGCTAATGTTAAAGGCAAGCTTACACGTAGAAAACATAAGATAGGTAAAGATGATCTTCTGCTTAATCTGGATTGGTTCTTTGTCAAAGATATGCATTGTCATCAAACAAATGTTGTAAATACTATTTTTTGTAATAAAGAATTATCTGGATTTCAAATGGAACAGAGTGAAGGTATTGAAATATCAGATCATAATGCCATTGTACTAAAAGCTTATTTCAAAAAAAATTAATAGTGTTAAGGGGATGGTTAATTTGATTTAAGTATACTAAAGGTATTGACAAGGAGATGGACAAAAATGAATTTTTAAGAGGTAAATAGGAGGAGAATTTCATGAAAAAAATAATAACATTAATTTTATCAGCAATATTGTTAATGACTACGTTTCTAACTGGATGTGGCTCAAAAGATAATAATGATGAACAAGTCAATAAAGATGGGGTTGAAGATAAACAATGGTCAGGAACTGTAAAAGTCCAGATGATAGGTGAATTCAAAATGAAAGATTCAACAGATCCCGTTTCAGGAACAAAAACTAAAGGGGTTCATGTATTGAAAGAAGAGTTCGAAAGAACACATCCTGGTGCTACAGTTGAATTTGTCTTGATGGGATGGGACAGTTATCAACAAAAAACTCAAGCTATGTTAATGTCTGGGGAAGCAGATGTATATCAAGTACCAGGAATCTCCAATTTTGCTTCTCAAGATTTATTAGAACCTTTGGCTTCATACATAGAAAAGGATAAATATGATCTGGATGCATATATTGATGGTCAAATTGATGGATGGAAAGCCATGAGTTCCAGTGATGAAAATTTAGAAATATATGGTTTGCCTGTTTTGGGGGATACAAGAGTAATAGTATATGATAAAAAATTATTTGACGATTGGGGAGTTGAATATCTATCTGAATCACCAAGTATTGATGAGATACTTGAAAAAGCAAAAAAAATGACAGGTAAAAATCCCGTTACAGGAGAACAAAATTTCGGGATTATCTTTAGAGGAAAGTATGCTTCCGATGTTGCAATGAATATTAGTGAATCACTTGGGGGTACATGGGGAAGTGGTTTCTTATGGAAAGATATGAAAATCAATTTCAATTCAAAAGAGATGATACAAGCATTAAATTATACAAAAGAAGCACTTAACTATGCACCAAGAGGTATTTTGTCATCTCAAGGAAGTGAATTATTCCTAAAAGAGAATAATAATATAGCTATGAATATAAGAACTGCTCCTGGTTTTATGAAAGCCATCTATTCAACTGGATTGGGAGACCGTTATGATGCTGCTTTACTTTTTGTGAATCCAGATAAAGGTATGGGTCAGGCGTTTTCGGGAAGTCCATGTTCTATTGGAAAAGCCAGTGAAAATAAAGAACTTGCTTGGGAGTATTTGAAATTTACTGGAAGTGAATACTACCAAAAATATCTATGGGATGAATATATGGCTCTTCCTGTCCTAAAATCAGCTAGAGAATGGGAGAGTATCAAAGCTGTTCCACAGATGGATGTCATGTTAAGGTCTATGAGTTTGTTATGGACACCTCGTTATCCATATCGTTCTGGTCAACCACGTTATATCCTGGCTACCAACGTTGAAAAAGCATTATTAGGAGAAATGAGTCCAGAAGAAGCTTTGAACAATGCTCAAAAAGAAGCAGAGGATTGGTTGAAGGAACAGTGTAAATAATATAGAATTAATATTTAAGGGACAAGTTTATACAAAAATGAGCGTCCCTTAATATTTTTTTATGTTTGATGAATACTTGAAGAGTCATTTTCTAATAGTATATAATGAGATTAAATGCATATTGGATGGAGGTTATATTGTGAAGATAAATGATAATGAGCAATCTGCTACTCATAATACTGTATATGAATTGGACGATAGACATGTTAAGTTATATACCATACCGGATTTTGTAGCAATAGGTTGTGTGAAATCTGATCAAAAGTGGAGTTTTTATGAGCATATGCACCATTCCCATGAATACATATATGTAAAAAAGGGAAGTATAAAATATTGGTGTGACGGGGAAGAATTTGTTGCACATGAAGGGGATTTCTATTTTATACAACCAGAGCAAAAGCATAAAGAGATAAGTTATAGTGAACCTATTGAGTTCATATATCTAAAGTTCAGATATAATAATAAGATAAAATTAGATGATTCAGGATTACAATTAATAAGAAATGTAGATAAAGATGTAATTGAACTCATAGAAAAGATTCTTCTAGAATTAGAGAATCAGCAATCTGGTGCTAAGCAAATAGTAGAAGCCATCATTTTAGAGCTTGTTTGGAGAGTAAGAAGAATACTGAATATTGTAGAGGATAAAAATCCTAATAGATTTGGTTACAAGAATACACTTGTAAAAAAGGCAGTGGAATATATTAAGCTAAATAAATTTCAAAAGTTGACAGTAAAACAGATAGCTGATAATTGCAATGTCTCATCTGACTATTTATCTCATATTTTCAAAGATATCACAGAACTAACACTTTTGCAGTTTATTGAGAGTATTAAAATGAATGAAGCCATGACTATGATAACAAGTAGTGATCTTAATATAAATCAGATAGCTTATAAATTAGGTTATAATGATTCTTTGTACTTTTCAAAGAAATTCAAAAAAATATTTGGTGTCTCACCATCAAAATATAGAAAGCAGAATAGACCATAATTAAAACAGAAAAGACCATGTTTGGAAAATGAAAAACATTTATAATATTAATATAAAACATAAAAATGACACTACATCAATTGTAAAAGATAGTGCTTCTATATAAAAATTACAGAAAAGAATCTAATGGAGGGAAATTATGAAATATAATTTTTCTTGTTCAACTTCTTGGAATGGGCATAAAGCTCAAGAAAAAAATATTACAGGATATGATATACTGCATGAAATTAAAGATTTGGGTTTTGACCAAGTTGAATTAAATTATAATGTAACAGAACAAACACTTAGAGAGATGTATCCATTATTGGAAACTGGAGAAATGAAAGTGTCTAGTTTACATAATGTGTTTCCCAAAGCATCTGAAGAATATGGTCCATCATCCATATTGTTAGGTTTTGAAGACCAGTATAAGAGGAAACAGGCTATAGATTATACCATAAGAACAATTGAATATGCCAAAGCGTTAGGTGCAAAAGGAGTGGTTATCCACTCAAGTAAGATAATTGTATGCCCAGAGGATGATGAGTATTATAACAAAGAGTTAAGAAGAGTATTTTTAAAATATGGTATGGATTCTAAGGAATATAAGGATACATGTAATGTAGCTATGGCTATTAGGCAGAAAAAAAGTAAAAGACAGACTGAATTGATTATTGAGAGTTTAGAAGAAATTTGTGATTACATGTTTAAAAAGAATATACATGTTAAGTTAGGTTTGGAAAATAGGGCAATGTATCATGAGATGCCTGACGAAGAAGAGTATAGAATGATTTTTGATAGATTGACAGATGAACCAGTTTATGTATGGTATGACATTGGACATGGTGAAATGCTTAATCAATTAGGAGTTTTTGATGGGTTTAAAGTGCTTCGTAAGTATAGGAATAAATTGTTGGGAGTACATATACATGATGTTGATGACAGATTCTTGGATCATCTAGCACCTTATTCAGTTAGTAATAAGCTTGATAATTACCTGGATATAATAGACTTGGCTCCTATAAAAGTATTGGAATTAAGCAAAAACAATACTTCTGATATGATAAAAACTGGTGTAGAGCAATTAAAAAACAAATTAGATGAGTTATAGATTAACTAATATATAATTACTACGACATAGGAGGTAGCTAAAATGAAATTTTTAGGAACATCAGCAGCTGATTCAATCCCTAATCTGCACTGTCAATGTGCTCATTGTATGGAAGCAAGGAAAAGAAAAGGAAAAGATATCAGGATGAGAGCTTCTTTTCTTCTTGATGAAAATAATCTAATAGATATAGGACAAGATATTAATGCCCAATCCCAGAAATTCGAACTGGAATTATATAAATTGAAGAATATTTTTATAACACATAGTCATGAGGATCATTTCAGCTTGAACGAGTTATTGAATATTTCACATGCACATAAAAATGGAGGAGCCAAAGGGCGTGAGAAATTGAATGTATACTTGAGTAAACCAGCTTATGGTTATATGGAAAAATTATATGCAGCCATGAGGACAAGTCCATTTAATGAGTCTACAGAGTCACAGTATGTTAATTTTATTCCTCTAGATTATTTTGAGAATTATGAAGTAGGTGATATGAAAATCTATACTCTTAAAGGTAATCATGATGCATATGGTGAAGGAGAAAAGAGTATAAATTATATTTTTACATTTAAAAATGGTGTTAAGGTATTATATGCATCTGATACAGGATATTATCCAGATGAAACATTTGAACATCTAGAAGGTAAAATGGATTATGTAATAATGGAATGTTGTACAACTGATAGTAAGAATAAAGGTAAAAGAGCGGGTTCTCATTTAGATATCAAAGGGTATTTAGAGATGCTTGATGAGTTTAAGAAAAGGAATTTTATAGATGAGAATACTAAGATATATGCTACTCATATGAGCCATTCACATGATCTGATGCACCAAGAGCTTCAGGATACATTTGACAAGACTGATTATAAGGTTGTAGTTGCATATGATGGGTTAGATATTTGTTAGTATTGATGTGATAGTATTATATTATAGGGACTGTTTTAATGGACAGTCCCTTTTTGATGAGTTTTATGTTAACTAATTTCAACATATTTTTCTTTGATTTTCTTGAAATCTTCCCAGGCATCTTTCTTTTTTGATGGGTCACGTAATAGGGCAGAAGGATGGTAGGTTGCTATTAAGTTATATCCTTTTCGTTCAACCCAATTTCCGTGTTCTCGTGTAATCCTAAAGTTTTTGTCTATGATACATTGGGCGGATACTCGTCCAAGGCATACTATTATTTTCGGCTGAATCAGTTTAACTTGATATCTTAAATATGGTAAGCAGGCGTTTTTCTCGTTTTCAAGGGGATTTCTATTTCTAGGTGGTCTGCATTTTACAATATTAGCTATGTATATTTCTTCTCTAGTTATATCTACCGCTTTTAGGATTTTATCGAATAGCTGACCTGATTTTCCTACAAAGGGGGTACCGGTTAAATCCTCTTGTTCACCGGGACCTTCACCAATGAACATTAGGTTTGTATTGATATCTCCTTTGCCGAATACCATGTGATGTCTGGTTTTATATAGATTGCATCTTGTGCAATTATTACATATTTTTTCAAGTTCATTCCAATCTAACATTCTATTTTCGCCTCACAATGTTCTTGATGAGATTATTATATCAGATATTTATGAGGTTGGAAATAGATTGGGGGTATCATTAAGGTATTTTTGGAAAGATTATTGCATGTATGTCAGAAAAAGTGTTTTGTTCGGACTTGGTTTTTGCAAAAGAGTATATGTATATGTTACGCCAGCGAAATTGCTCGTCCTGAGCAAACTGCTGGGTTCGGCGTCCTGCCTCACTACTCCACATATACATATACTCTTTTGCTTTAAGTAACCGTTAATAGGGTTACAAAACACTTTTTCTTCTGATTGGCATGACTGATGGCTATGGTAATTTTAGGTTTTTGATAGAAAACCCAAATTAGATACTTAGTAGGTTTAGCCTTTTAAAGATTGAATGTAAGTCATGATATCTTGGTCGGTTTCTTGTTTTAATAGGGCGCTTCCTATGAAGGCTGCGTCGGCTCCGGCTTTTTGTATTCGTAGTATATCTTCACGTGTTGAGACGCCGACTCCGCAGTAGATAGGGTTTTTGATACCTTTTTGTCGGAGGTATTCTACGCATTTGTCTAGTGTTTCGTAGCCTTCTTTTACTTCGCCGCTTGATTTGGATTGTAGGTATACGAAACCATTGGAGGCTACTGCGCTAGTAACGTTTTCTTCTGGTAAGTCGAAAGGTACCCAGCAAGATATTTTTATACCTTGGTTGATTAATTGATCTTTTATGTCTTCGTTTTCTAGTCCAACCATTATTAGGTCATATGTTTCTAGTTCTTTACAGCGGGTGATGAATTTTTCTACGCCAATAGCTTTTATGGTGTGTTCATAGGCTAATAGGATTATTGGAGTATCGGGATGTTTTTCTTTTAGGATTTTGATGCCGTCGAAATATTTGTCAAAATCATCGCAAGCTTCCATGGCAGCTTTCATTCTACCGCCTATGAAGTCGCTATCTAGATATGCGTTGTCAGTAGGGAAGTCAACTTCTAGAAAATCACAGCCTGCCTTGGTATAGATATCTGCTCTTTCTATACTTTTTTCTATTGTTGGGTAACCAAAGGATAAGTAACCTATTATTTTAACACTCATTAGCTGTACCTCCGTTGTATATTTTTAGTATTAATGCTTTCATTTCATCTACATTTGGAACGATTGGGTTAGTTTTAGTACATCCATCAGCGATTGCTAATTTTGCTATTTCTTCTAATTGTTCATTGAATGATTTATCATCATTGATTACTTCTTTTAATGATGTAGGTATATCTAGTTTTTCATTAATTTCTTTTACTGCTTCTAATAAAGAGTCTTTATTAATTTTTCCAGCTAGTTTTTTGTAACGTTGTTCAGCTGTCTTATCAGACATGTTGAATTCAATTACATAAGGAAGTATAATAGCATCAGCTAAACCGTGAGGAATACCGAATAATCCACCAACGGTATGTGCGATACTATGTACTATCCCAAGGGATACATTAGTAAATGCCATACCAGCAAGGCATGATGCTACTAGCATATTTTCTCTTGCAGTCAAATCATCACCAGTTTTATAAGCTGTTACAAGGTTATCAAGTATCATAGCTACTGATTTTTCAGCTAGAACATCAGATATCATGTTGGCTCTTGTTGAAGTATAAGCTTCTACTGCATGTGTAAGAGCATCCATACCAGTTGCCGCAGTAAGTTTTGGAGGCATGGAAGCAGTAATATCAGGTTCAAGTATTACTACGTCAGGTATCATCTTCATATCACTTGCACCAGATTTTTTATGAGTCTCTGTATTGGTTATAACTACAGAACGACTAACCTCACTTGCAGTACCACTGGTAGTTGGAATTGCTATCATTCTAGCTTTATTTCTAAGTGGAGGCATATTATTATGCTTCGCTTCAAATTTATCAATGCTATCAATTTCTGGATGCTCATAGATAATCCACATAGCTTTGGCAGCATCCATAGCAGAACCACCACCAACACCTACAATCCAATCAGGACCATAATCCATCATTACCTTAGCACCTCTATAAACTGTCTCAAAAGATGGGTCTGGCTCAACATCATCAATAACCATTGACTCAATACCAGCATCTTTCAAATAACCTTGAATCTTAGCCATATGACCACTTACAATCAGATAATCACCACTTGTAACAATCACAGCCCTCTTACCATCTATAGTCTTCAAATGTTCAAGAACACCCTGCCCGAACATCAATTGCTCTCCACCTAACTTCATAGGTCTCATCATCTTAAGTCACTCTCCTTATATTAATTAAAAAAATTTTAATTTATAAAACTATTATTGTATATTAATAATTCAAATTTAACGTAGCCCAGTAGGTAATATATATACAAACAAAGCGATTTTTAAATATAAGTTAGAAAATCTTAGTGAGCGGAAATTAATATTACGTTAAGAACCTTAACTGTTTGACGAAGGAGTTGTTAAGGTTTAGTAATATTAATTGGAGCGAAATTAGCTTTTCTTCTTATATTTAACATGAGCTGTTTTGTATATATATTAACCTACGGAAGCACACCTAAATAATATCTTTTCCATTAATTCCCTAACCTTACTACTATCAATAACACCATCAGTCTTAAGGCTTGATCCAACAATAGCTCCGTCAGCAATATCAAGCTGTTCATCAGCATTATCAGTTGTAACACCACTACCGATGAATACTGGGATTTTAACCTTGCTCTTAACTCTTTTAACTGCGTCAAGAGGAGTTTCTCCACCAGTATGTGAACCAGTTACGATAACACCATCAGCACCACAAGCCCCTGCCCATACAGCAGATTCTTCAAGGCTGATATTTGGGTTTAACATATGAGTATATTTTACCTGTACATCAGCTAATATTCTAATTTCAGTTGCATTAATAGCTTTTCTGTATTTTAGGGCTTCTCCACTGCAAGCTTCCATGATTCCATTGAAGCTGACAACAGTATCAACAAAAACAGGTAAACGTATAAAATCAGCTCTAGCACCTTTTGCACAAGCAAGAGCACTTTTATAATCACTAAAAGCCGCATCTACACCAATAGGTACATTAGTATGTTCCTTGATTACAGCTGTCAAGGCTGCAAGAGCAGCAGTTTGTTCAGTGGTCAATAAATGTGTGAAAGGCATGTCTCCATCATTTTCTACCATTATTCCATTGACGCCGCCTTCTTCCAAAGCTTTTGCATCTTTTATTGCAGCAGCATACACTTTTTCCATATCACCATCAAAATTAGCTGTACCAGGTAAAGCTTTTAGATGTACCATACCAATAATAGGTTTATTTGTTCCAAATAGTTCTTCACACCAACTCATGTTTCATCTTCCTTTCTTATCTAGGAATATCTATTTTATATTTCCTTGAATCTATTGCATAAAATGTCTAAGTTATAATATAGTTATCTATTTATTAGCTGTATCATATAAGACAATACCATCAAGTACTACACGTACAAGATCTTCTTCTTCAGCCTTTTGTCTATTACCGCCTTTTAAATAGTTCTTAAGGTTTTCAAGAACGGTTGTCATAGTTACAACACATCCTTTTATACCCATTAGACGTGAGAGTGTAAGGATTGTACTGCTTTCCATATCAATTCCACCAATGTTGAACTTTTTAAGCTCTTGAATATCTTCTACGATAGACATTTCAAGCTTAGTGGATAATCTGGATTCTCGCATTTGACTGTAGAAACCGTCATAACTGCAGATAATAGAATTATCATAACCGAATCCATTATTTTCAGCACTTTTATTCATGTATTCAATTAGTTCAAAGTCAGCAACTGCAGGATATGATTTATCAACATATGTTGTTGTTGTCCCATCTTCACGCATAGCGCCTACAGGTATAATGAATTTTCCTAACAGATCATCTCTAAGTCCCATTACTGTTCCTAGACGAATAGCGACTTCCATACCGCATTCGTACATTTCTTCCATTGCTATAGCGGCTGAAGGACCTCCAATACCTGTTGAGCTTATTGTTATTTTCACACCTTTATAAAATCCAGTATAAGAGTGAAATTCTCTGCTGACTGCAATTTCTTTAACATCATCCATGAAACTAATTATTTTTTCGACTCTTCTTGGGTCGCCAGAAAAAACAACGTATTTGCTAATGTCTTTATCTGTTGATTTCAGATATAAAGTCTTTTCCATTTATGCCAATTCCTTTCTATTGTCCATTATCTATTTATTATTTATGAAATTAGTATCAAAACGCTCTTTTAATTGTTCTTCTGTAGGAACATTGCCTAGACATCCCATTTCTTCTATTATGAATGAAGCAACAGTAGCTCCCGTTTTTCCACAATCAATATAAGACATATCATTAACTAATCCGTATATGAAACCTGCAATATATGAGTCTCCCACACCTGATGTATCTACAACCTTGTCAGGCTTGGCGATTGGTACTGTTTCTTTGAGGATAGTATCATTATGGTTACATATGATAAGACTACCGTTCTTTCCTTGTGTGATAACTAAACATTTACAGCGACCATTATTAAACAGTTCACAAATGTCATGAAGCCCAAATAACTTCTTGATTTCTTCTTTTTCTCCTTCGTTCATAAAGATGATAGTAGAAGAATTGAGCAGATATTTTAGACTGTCTTTTGGAAAAGCGTCAAAATCACATTTCATACCAAATATGATTGGTACATCTTCTTTTACACAAGCTTCAGCAAAGGCCATATTGTACTTGAGGTTTCCGACTGTTATGACTCCGTATTTTGCCCTTTTAATTATCTCTTTATCAATATGAATAGGGTATTTATCAGACATGGCACCTGGATAAAACAAGGTTATATGATTACCCATATTGTTTTCTATCAGATAAGAGTTCGAGGTTACATCTTCCTCAATAACTTCTACACCATCTAAGCAAATGTGGACATTGTGTAGGAAATCCCTATATCCTGTGGATTCAAAATCATTTCCAACACGCATCATCAACATTGATTTCAGTGATAATTTTGCACATGTGTAGGCTATATTCACATTGCAGCCCCCATAGTATATTTTGCTGTTGTCAGCATTTTGGATTATAGAAGTCTTTCCAATAGAGATGGAGTCTCCTGTTTTAATTATCCTGTCTAGGCTGGGATAGCCGACTGCTATGAAATCTATATCTTTAGTCATCTAATTCACCACCATCCAGCTTCTCGTAGAGTTCCTTCATTGTAATAACACTGCCTAAGTATTTTTCTATATCTGCTAAGTGAACTTTATTAACAACTTCATCATTGGTCGCTACACATTCTTTTACAACAATTGGATTGTAGTCCAAATGATAAGCACCTTCCACAGTCGCTCTAATACAACAATTGGTTTTTGTACCGCATATTAGAAGGTTTCTTATATCATGTTCTCTAAGAATAAGGTCTAGGTCAGTACCTAAAAAGGAGTTGTATCTTCTCTTTTTGACTATATAATCAGTTTCTTCTTGATATCCAAGTTCTGGCATGATATCTTCTCCACCAGAACCTTCAAGACAATTTATTCTTCTTCCTGAGCCTAGTTCTTTATCAAATAAATATTTTCTATGATAGTGTTTGGCAAAAATAATCAATATATTTTTTTCTCTGCAATGGTCTATTACCTCTCTGATTCTAGGTAGAATCTCTTGGTTCTGAGGATAAAACACTTTTCCATCAGGGTGGGCAAAGTCAAAAAGCATATCCACAATAAGAAGAGCCGTTTTTTTATTCATCTTTTATCCCCCTATCTAAGTTTCCAATCATTCTTATAGCACCAACAATGGATAATACCACTACTATGAATATGAAAGGTATCATCTGTACGAAAGTTCCTGGTATGTTTAGATTCTGCAATCTAAGTTGAATGGAGTCAGCAAACCCAAATAGGAAGCTGAATACATAAGTACCAAGGGTGGTACCTCTACCACAGAATATAGCTGCAAGTGCAATGAATCCACGTCCATTAGTCATATTCTCAACAAACATGGTAAGATTACCGAGAGATAAATTAACACCAGCTAAGGCACATAGGATTGCGCTTATATAAACTGTAGAGTATTTTATACGATTGACTTTGATTCCAATGGCTTTGGCAGCCTCTTCGTTCTCGCCAACAGCTCTGACATAGATTCCGTATTTTGTATGATTGAGTACAAAATATACAGCTATGGCAATAAGGATACTTACATAGACCATAGGTGAATGGTCATTTATTATAGGCCCTATAAAAGGGATTTTATCTAAAAAATCAATATGAACAGGAGTTGTTCCGACTATTTTTGGATCTGAGAACACACCTCTTCTGCCAAAGGCAACCTGCAAAACAAAAGATGTGAGACCAGCTGCAAATATATTAACTGCAAGTCCTGTAATTATGAAGTTACCTTTTAAAGTGATTCCGAATACATTGAATAGTAATGCGAATAACATTGAAGCGAATATAGCTGCAATTATTGCAATAAAGATGTTTCCAGTAGCAAAGCTGGCTAGTACGCCTGCGAAAGCACCCATAAGCATCATACCTTCTAATGCAATATTAAGAACATTGGCTTTATGAGTAAACAGTCCGCCAAGTGCAGCTAATACTATAGGTGTTGCCATTCTTAATGATGTGTGTAATATAGCTTCTAACATACTAACCCCTCACTTTCCTTCTAAACATAAGTTTCAGTCTTGACATAAAACCAAATTCTGTATTTAAATAATCTACAGCTAAGAAGAATATTATTAGACCTTGAATTATACTGATAAGGGATCTTGGTACGCCAACCATTAGTTCCATAGTGCTTCCGCCATTTTTTAGTATTCCAAAAAATAGTGCTGCTATCAGAATACCAATAGGGTTGTTTTTACCAAGAAGGGCGATTGTCATGCCGTCCCATCCATACCCAGGTGAAAATCCAGCTATAAATCGATGATGAACACCTAGAACTTCCCCTGCACCAGCAATACCTGCAAGCATTCCACTAACTACCATAATGATGATTGCTTTATTTCTGGTATTCATACCAGTAGCTTCTGCAAAGCTTACATTATGACCAATGGCTTTTATCTCAAAACCTAGTCTTGTATATTTGAATATATAATAGACTATACATGCCATAATTAGAGCAATGATGAATGCCCAGTTTAATTGAGATGTTTTCATAAAACGGGGAAGGTAAGCACTTTGTTCTATAGGGTATGTAGCAGCATAACCTTCTCCAGAGTAGAACACGAAGTTGGTTAAGTAATCAGTCAATAATATTGCTACATAGTTCAACATAATGGTAACAACCATTTCATTTACGTTAAATCTGCCTTTTAATACTCCCGGAATAAGAGCAAATAGTCCACCTACCACAACAGCAGCTAGTATACATAGAATTACATGAAGTACAGGTGGTAGTCCTTTTAAAGTAAATCCTACATACGCAGCAGCAAATGCACCTAGATACATTTGACCTTCAACACCCATATTGAAGAGATTGGCTTTGAAAGCAACTGCTATTGCAAGACCGGTTACAATGATAGGAGTAGAGCTGAATAGTGTATTATAAAGAGCGCTTTTCCCAACCAGGGCACCTCTGAACATAGCACCATAAGCTTCTATTGGGTTGTGTCCTGATACAACAATTAATATTGCTCCTACTAAAAAGGCAAAGATAACAGGTAATATAAGATAAAATACTTTTTTTGAAATTTGCTTGTAATTTATTTTAGCCATCATTCTCTACCTCTCTTTTATCTGTTATTCCAGCCATAAGATATCCAAGTTCCTCTTTTGTAGTCTCTTTTGCATTGACTTCGCCGATTATACTACCTTTGTACATGACAATTATTCTATCGCTAAGATTCATAACCTCCGATAGTTCAGAAGATACCACTAGTACGGCTTTATTATCATTTCTGAGACTGATGAGTTGTTTGTGGATGAACTCTATGGAACCAATATCAACTCCACGAGTAGGCTGACTGGCGATAACTAGATCAGGATTCATAGATAATTCTCTTGCAATAATTACTTTTTGTGCATTCCCGCCAGATAGCTGTCCAACATCACCATCTGCTGAACCTACACGAATATCAAAATCATTTATTAATTCATCACGGTTATCTCTTATTTTTTTATAGTTATAATGATAGGTAGAACCAAATTTATCAGTATCATGATAACCTGCCATAAGATTTTCTGATATTTTCATATTCCTACACAAACCATGTTTATATCTATCTTCTGGAATAATACCAATTCCTAGTTTTCTAATTTTTTCAGATGGATAATTAGTTATGTTCTTGTCTTTGTATGTTACTTTTCCATTAGTACATTTCATAAGCCCTGTGAGTACTTTGATTAATTGGGATTGACCATTTCCTTCAACCCCTGCAACACCAAGAATTTCTCCTCTTTTAACAGCGAAATTTACATTATCAAGTAATCTAACCTTTTGCTTATTGGTTACACTAAGGTTATTGACAGAAAAGAGTTCATCACCAATTTTGGGTTCCGGTTTTTCTACTTGGAGTAGAACATCTCTTCCCACCATTAATTTGGCTAGGTCTTTTTCTGTTACATCTTTTGTTTCGACCCTGTCAACAATTTCACCTTTTCTTATGACAGTTACGCTGTCTGAGCATCTCTTGACTTCTCCTAGCTTATGTGTAATAATGATGATTGTCTTGCCCGCCTCACGAAGTTCATTAAGGCTGATAAGTAGTTCATCGACTTCTTGAGGAGTAAGTACAGCAGTTGGTTCATCAAGTATTAAAATATCCACGTTACGATAAAGCATTTTCAATATTTCTACCCTTTGTTCAGTTCCTATGGGTACGTTTTGAATTTTATCTTTTGGATTAATATTAAAACCATATTTCTCAATAAGTTCTTTTACAACTTTGATTTCTTTTTTCTTATTGATTCTGATGCCTTTTGTGAGTTCATCACCCAATAAGATGTTTTCGAAGATTGTAAATGTAGGTACTAATTTGAAATGTTGGTGAACCATACCTATTCCAAGGTTAATTGCATCACGAGGATTATTTATGGATACGTGTTTTCCTTTAATGTATATTTCACCTTCTGTTGGTTGTAATAAACCATATAACATATTCATGAGAGTTGATTTTCCAGCACCGTTTTCCCCAACAATTGCATGGATTTCACCCTCTTTAACTTGGAGGTTAATTTTATTATTAGCTGTAAAATCTCCAAATTTTTTTGTGAGATTTTTAGTTTCTATGATATACAAGGAAATTCACTCCTTTACATAACGAGTTCGTTTATTTATGATGTAAACTTGGATGATTTTATATGTTTATACAGGTATTAACTAATCTACAATACATTCCAAGGCCTTTTCCCTTATTCCAAACCTTGAAATGTATTGCGGCAAGGATTAGTTGATATCTTTTTTTTATTCTTTTGTCACATCAGTGACCTTAATTTCTCCACTAACTATTTTTTCTCTTATTTCTTCTAGTTGGTCGAGATATTCTGGTTTTAACATATCTTTTGTGTGTTCCATTTTACTAAGTTCTGTTCCTTCTTTTAATCCAAGCTCTATAACATTTTCATCGCCAATAGTACCATCTTGTAATTTATCTGCTAGCATGACCATCGCCATATCAAGTCTTTTCATCATACTTGTAAGAATGTTGCCAGGAACAATATAATCTTGGTCAGAGTCAACACCTACAGCAAAAACATTTTTCTCTTTTACTGCTTCGAATACACCTTCACCGGTTCCGCCTGCTATCTGATATACTACATCTGAACCTTGGTCAATCTGTACTAATGCAAGTTCTTTTCCTTTTGCTGGATCACCAAATGAGTTGGAATAACCTTTTAATACTTTGATGTCAGGATCTATATATTTGGCACCTTCTTCGTATCCTACGATAAATTTATCAATACCAGGAGATTGAACACCACCTATAGCACTGATTATCTTTTGATCATTTGTTTTATCAATGGAATCATCAGTAGTTACCATAGCTGCTAGAGCACCAGCTAAGAAAGAGCCTTCATGTTCTTTGAAAATTACAGAAGTAACATTAGGTTGGTCTACTACTATGTTGAATATTGCGAATCTTGTATCTGGAAATTGAGGAGCTACTGTGTTAAGAATATCAGCGTGTCCATATTCAAGGGTACAAACTAAGTCATATCCAGCTTTTGCAAGTTCAGTCAGGTATTTTTCCCCCTCTGAAACATCAGCAGGTTCAACAACTTTTATTTCCATGTTCATGTCTGATTCGATCTTTTTGAGTCCTTCATATGCTGAATCATTATAGGAACGATCTCCAAGTCCACCAGCACTTGTTACCATAGCAACTTTGAATGTTTTGTCTTTTGCTGTATCTTTATCATCAGTGTCGGTGTTATTATTCTTGTTGTCACCGGTTTTTGTACAACCCACTAATAATAGAGTTAAGCATAACATAATTGCAAATACCTTTTTTAAGTTCATTTTTATCCTCCTTTTTTGTAATTAAATAAGTTTTAATTAGTTTTGACATTTATGATAACTTCCATTCTACTTTTTAAAAAATCTTTCGTACCAAAGGGATGGGTAAAACATTTTATTAAGTTTGGTACGAAAGTTATTAGTAAAATTGGAAAGTATCTGCTTATTCAACAAAATCCATATAGAATTTTGATCTATCAGAGCGGTAATAAGTTTTAAAATATTCTACTAATATTTTGTCATTATCATGTTTTCCATATACCCAGCCGTTGAATTTCAGCAATGGAAGGTTAAGACTGATATCCAATGCTTTTGCAAGTTCTTCGGAGGGTAATACTGCTTCTACTGTTCTGTTAGTTCCTATAATCTCTATTTTATAAACCTGTGAAAGGGTTTTATAGATTGAGTTATTATTAAAATTAAAATTTTCAATGGAAGGTACATATTTGTAGGGTATATAGGATTTTGTGTAGTTGATAGGAGTACCTTCAATTAGATTAACTCTTTCTGTATAGAACACTTTGTCCTTATTATCTAGATTCATATGATGAATTATTCTTTTACTTGGCGTGAACACATCATATTTCAAAACTTTTGATATAGGATCGAAGCCTTTGCTTCTCAACATCTCAGTACAACTAGTCAATTTTAGTAATCCTTGTGCGAATTTTTTACCTTTTACATATGTGCCTTTACCATGAATCTTGTACAAATAACCTTCGTTAACTAATACGTCGATTGCTTTTCTAACTGTAGTACGACTGATATCGTATTTCTCCATCATGTCACGTTCTGAGGGTATTAGTTCATCAGCATTCACTTCTTCATCTTCAATCATTCTTATGATTTCTTGTTTTAACTTATAGTACAAAGGTATTGGCGTATCGATACTTTTCATATTATTCCTCCTTAAGGTGGTGTTAACGTGATGTCATCTCGTCACTACCAGTTAGGTAGAGTGTAGCATATTTTTTTACATTATTCAAGGTGTTTTGTGCATAAAGTATAAAATTTTTGTTTTTACTGTGGAAAACTGTGAAATATAAAGGAATTTAGCTGAAAGGAAATAATTGTATTAGGGCTTATTTGGGCAATAAGATGGAAATATGGATATTCTTGTAAGGTATTTAGATGAAAATAGATAAAAATAACGTGTTTGTAACTTAAAAAGAGACCATCCCAATATACATTTACTTGAATATCCCTGTAGAAGGATTCTAAATGAATTATGAGATAGCCTATAAAAATATTAAGCGTTATTTTGCTTGTACTTTTTTAATGCCTGTGCTAACTGGTCTGGACATGATGTGGATTTGGAGCCACAAGGAAGTCCATCCAAACGCTCTATGACCTCATCTACTTCCATACCTTCAATCAAGGTACTGATACCTAATAAGTTACCAGCACAACCACGAGTAAATTTTACATTAGTTACCTTGTTGTCCTTGATGTCAAAGGTTATTTTTGTAGAGCATGTTCCTGATGTATGATATTCGTACATATGTATCTATCCTTTCTAAGATGTTATTGATTAATCAGCCTTTTTTAATATTTCGATAGTTATTAGGAGATAGAGAAATATTATTCTTGAAAACTCTAGAAAAATAATAAGGATCTTTGTAACCTAGTATCTTGGATATTTCTTTTATACTCTTGTTGGTGGTATCCAATAGTTGACAAGCCTTCTGCATCTTCAAATGGATAAAATAATCAATAGGAGAATAACCTGTACTTTCTTTGAAAACATGTATAAGATAGTTTTTACTAAGAAATAGGTGATTACTTAGACCTTCCAGGGTTATTTTCTTGTCAATATTTTTATTCATATATTCAATACACTGATTGATGAAACCACAATCACCACAATTGTTTCCGTAGTTATTTTTTCCATCATGAATAATACTTGTTAAAAACACACCAAGCAATTTATTGATATATATCATGTTATTGATTGAATATCCTTTTTCATGGAGATGATATATCTGCTCAAATTGTTTTACCAGATTACTGTGTTTCAATGGTGACACCGTTATTACAGGTTCATTTTCTTTCATGATATAGTTATAATATTCACAGCTTAAGTCACCGTTGAAATGTATCCAGTATATACTCCATGGGTCACATTCATCAGCATAATATATATGATTTCTATTAGCTTCTATTATGGTTAACTGATTTTTTTCTAGAGTAAAGTCCATTGTATCATATACTATTTTTCCCTTTCCATAAACACAAAAAAGTAAGATGTATTGATTAGAACCTTCCTTTCTTTCTCTATAATGATGTCTAGCTTCTGGAAAATAACCTATGTCTGTTATGAACAAAGGTTTTATTAATGGATGAATAGTAACTTTTTCCAGAATGGGCTTGGGAATCACAATGAGTTTTTCACTCTTGAATCCTTGTTCTATCTTGATTCTATTCATGTAGTTAGTATACATTAATAAAATTATTTTGGCAATGAAAAAAGTAATATAATCCATCTTTTGATTGATATATGATATTTCTAATATCCTCTTAACTTATTAGAATAATAGTATAAAGATAAGGCAGGTGATTACATGAAAGAAAAGCTAGAGATATATGAGAGTAATTATAGGAATGCAAAAAGTATACATATGAGTAATAACTTGATTAGCTGTACTATATTACCCGAGCTGGGGGGGAAGATTGCTTCATTCTATCATAAAGATAAGAAGTTTGAATTATTATTTCAGAATAAGAAGGACGAATATATGAAGCCAGATATGTATGATGATTTCTCATTATATGATGCTTCTGGTTTTGACGATTGTTTTCCAAGTGTTGATGAGGGTTTTGCAGATTTTGGTTCCGAGAAGATCAAGTATCCAGATCATGGAGAGATATGGAGTAGTTGTTTTGACTATGAGATCATTGGTGATAGGGTTAAGTTAAAATATGCAAGCAGGTTATTGCCTTATACCTATGAGAAGTCTATCGGAATTAATGAGAATACTATTTTGATTGATTACAAAATCAAAAATACTGGTTCAGAAGTGATTGATTGTTTTTATACCATGCATTGTCTGATAAATTGTGAGAAAAATATAATCTTGAAATTCCCTAGTGAGACAAAGGAAGTTATAAATGTACTGGAAAGCAGCTTTTTAGGTAAAAAAGGTAGTATACATCCTTTTCCTGTAACACAGACAAATGAAGGAAAAAGCTTTTTTCTAGACCATGTTAAATCACCTGATAGTAATGGATACGAAAAGTATTATGTAATGGATAAGATAGAAGATGGAATCTGTGGTGCTTACTATCCCAGTAAAGGAATTGAATTCGTTACAAAATATGATGCAACAAAATTACCTTATCTAGGATTTTGGGTTACAGAAGGTGGCTTTCGAGGTGACTATAATTGTGCTTTAGAACCTTCTAATGGTTTTTATGACAGTATGAAAAGTGTTTACGAGAATAATAAATTTATGAAGTTAGAACCAAATACTGATTTTGAATTCAGTATAGAGCTTAGTTTAACAAGTGTTACTGATTAGTTAGAAAGATAATGATAAATGTAAAATAAAAATTATAATAAGGAAGGTGTTTTTATGAGTAATATAATGGATGCTAAGATTTGGGTAGATACTATTGATTTACCTACATATCCAGTGGGTGAACCTAATAAGAATCCACTGTTTCTAGAGAAAAGAGTTTATCAAGGCAGTTCGGGTAAGATATATCCTCTTGCTTTTACAGATGAACTGATTGATGAAAAAGTAATGAAAACTTATGAAGTGGTATATTTGGAAAATGAGTATATCAAGGTTATGATTATGCCTGAAATGGGTGGTAAGATCTATAGAGCATATGATAAGACCAATAACTATGATTTTGTTTATTATAATCATGTGGTAAAACCTGCTTTGGTAGGATTAGCAGGACCTTGGGTTTCTGGAGGTATTGAATTCAACTGGCCTCAACACCATAGACCTAGTACTTTTTCTCCTATAGAGTATGCTATTGAGGAAAATGAGGACGGAAGCAAGACCTGTTGGGTAAGTGAAATAGACCGTATGTATGGAACTAAGGGAATGGCTGGTTTTACAGTATATAAAGATAAAGCTTATATTGAAGTAAGAGGACAATTGTATAATAGAACCGAAGTACCTCAGACTTTTTTATGGTGGGCTAATCCGGCTGTAGAAGTCAATGATTATACAAAATCAATCTTCCCTCCAGATGTTCATGCAGTTTTCGACCATGGTAAAAGAGATGTTTCCAGATTTCCTATAGCAACAGGGGTCTATTATAAGATGGATTATTCAGAAGGTGTGGACATATCCAGATATAAGAATCTTCAAGTTCCAACCTCCTATATGGCGTATCATTCGGATTATAATTTTGTGGGAGGCTATGATTTCTCGGTTGAAGCAGGAATACTTCATATAGCTGACCATCATATCTCACCAGGTAAGAAACAATGGACTTGGGGTAATGGTGATTTTGGACAGGCATGGGATAGAAATCTAACTGATGAAGACGGACCATATATTGAACTTATGACAGGGATCTATACTGATAATCAACCAGACTTTACATGGTTAGCACCAAAGGAAGAAAAGACTTTCAAACAATATTTTATGCCTTACAAAAAAGTAGGAGAAGTGAAGAATGCTACCATTGATGCTGTGTTGAATCTAGAGGTAGTAGAAGATATAGCAAGAGTTATGTTATATACAACAAGTATCTTTGAAGGGCTGACTATGAGCTTGTATCTAGATGATGAGTTGATATATGAACAGCCAATAGAAGAAATATCTCCAGTTGCTGCAATAGAAGAAAGTATTGAATTAAAGAGTAAAGTTGAGGAATATAGATTAGAAGTGATTGTAAGAAAGAGTAACGGACAGGAGTTGATTAGTTATAGACCAGCTAAACCTGAGATACTTCAGACTCCAGACCCTGCAAAACCTGCATTGGAACCAAAGGATATCAAGACTTGTGAGGAACTTTTCTTGACTGGTCTCCATATAGAGCAATATCGCCATGCAACGTATCAACCAGAAGATTATTATCTTGAAGCTCTTAAGAGAGACGAAGGAGATATAAGGAACAATAATGCTTATGGACTGCTTATGTACAGACGAGGTAATTTTGAAGAGAGTGAAAAATATTTTAGAAAAGCAATAGAAACTGTAACGGCAAAGAATCCAAACCCATATGATAGTGAACCATATTATAATCTAGGATTAACATTAAAAAAACAAGGCAGATATAGTGAAGCTTATGATGCATTCTATAAGAGTGTATGGAGTAGTGCTTGGCAAGACAGTGGTTACTATGAAATTGCTTGTATTAATTGTATTAACGAAGAATGGGAGTTAGGATTAGAACATATAGATAAATCTATTGTAAGAAATTATCATAACACTAAAGCACGTAATCTAAAATCTTCTATCCTAAGAATTTTGGGACGCAATGAATCCAGTGTAAAACTGGCATTAGAAACTATAGATATTGACCCTATAGATTTTGGAGCTGTATATGAATTATATAAAAATTATACTATCCTTGATGATAAAGAGCTGGCAGATAAGTATTTCAAAAGATTAAATGATCTATTAAGAGGATACCATCATAATTATCTTGAACTTGCTATTGATTATGGTAATGGAGGTCTCTATGAAGATGCCATAGATATTTTATCCTTGTATGATGAAGGAGAAGATAGTTATCCATTGATTAATTATTACATGGGATATTATTATATGAGAGCTGATGATAAGGATAAGGCTGTAGAAGCTTATGAGAAGGCTGCGGCTATAAAACCAGATTATTGTTTCCCTAATAGGTTAGAGTCTATTTTAGTGTTAGCGGAAGCTATGTACATCAATAATAAAGATTCCAAGGCACCTTATTATCTGGCTAACCTGTTATATGATAAAAAACAGTATCAAAAAGCAATAAAATTATGGGAAGCAAGTATTGAAAAAGACAATACCTTTGCAATAGCCAGCAGGAACCTAGCATTAGCTTATGTTAATAAGAATGATGATACCAAGAAGGGGCTATTCTATTTGGAAAAAGCATTTGACTTGGATCAGACTGATGCAAGAGTGCTTTTTGAACTTGACCAACTGTATAAAAAACTGCAAAGACCTTATAAAGAAAGATTAACTTTCCTTGAAGAACATATGGAAACTGTAGAAAAGAGAGATGATCTATTTATTGAATACATTACCTTATATAACAACATTGGTGATTATAGCAAGGCATTGGAACTTATAGCTAATAGAAAATTCCATCCTTGGGAGGGTGGCGAAGGAAAAGTAACTACCCAGTACAAACGTTGCCGTATTGAACTTGCCAAGGAAGCTATAGTGAGTAATAAAGCTGAGGAAGCTATCAAGTTATTACAAGAGTGTACAGTATATCCTCATAATCTTGGTGAAGGTAAACTTCCAGCAGCAGCAGAAAATGATATATACTATTTTATGGGAATGGCTTATGAACTTATTGGTGAAGAAAGTAAAGCGGTAGAATGTTATGATAAAGCTTCTTATGGAATAGATGAGCCTACGGATGCTATGTATTACAATGACCAGCCTGCTGATATGATGTTCTATCAAGGGTTAGCTCTAGCGAAGTTAAATAGAGTCAGTGAAGCAAAGGGAATGTTCAACAAGCTATTTGATTATGGTGAAAATCATATTTATGATAACAAGAAGATAGATTATTTTGCTGTTTCCCTACCAGATTTCCTAGTATTTGAAGATGATTTGAATGTTAAGAACAGAGTCCATTGCCTATATCTAATGGGGCTTGGAGAATTAGGAATAGGCAAAATCAACAGTGGATTAAAATATTTGCAAGAAGCTTACCAGCTTAATATGAATCATCAAGGGATCATGGTTCATAGAGAGTTAAATGAAAAATTTGTTAAAATGTGATATAAGGATTATATAAATGTTACATAATATTCAATTTTAAAATTTAATATAGCAATATTTAAAAAATTAGTGTTCACAAATTATTGGTACTATGAGATAATTATATATGTGAACACTTTTTGCTATTTATAAGCGATAAATATATATATGATCTAGGAGGAAAATAATGAGCGTTGTAGGAATTATAGGTGCTATGGAAGAAGAAGTAGCAGCTTTACAAAAAAAAATGGTTATTGATCAAGTTGAACATTGTGCAAGTCTAGAATTTTACATAGGTAAGATCTTTGACAAAGATGTAGTAGTTGTTAGATGTGGTATTGGAAAAGTCAATGCAGCAGTGTGTACCCAGATTATGATTGATAAATTCAATGTAGATATGATAATCAATACAGGAGTAGCTGGTGCTGTCAGCAATGAATTGAATATTGCTGATATAGTTATTTCAAGTGATGCTCTTCAACATGATATGGATGCTACAGGATTCGGGTATAAACTTGGTGAGATACCAAGAATGGATGTAAGCTGTTTCAAAGCAGATGAAAAGTTGATTGAACTTGCAAGCAAAGCAAGTAAGAATAAGATTACTGATCATAATGTTTTTGTTGAGAGAATTGTCAGTGGAGACCAATTTGTTTCAGATATGGAAGTGAAAAAAAGACTATTAGATAATTTTGGAGGATTCTGTACTGAGATGGAAGGGGCATCTATAGCTCATGTTTGCCATCTTAATAATGTGCCATTTGTTGTTATAAGGTCCATATCAGATAAAGCAGATAATTCAGCGGAAACTAATTTTGCAGAATTTACTATGATTGCTGCTGATAATTCAACGAAAATAATTGAAGGAATGATTGAAATTTTATAAATTGTAAATAATTTCCAAATAACTCTTCCAAAAATTGCAATATTGATGTATAATAATTGTAAATAATTGGAAGGGGAGTTTGTTATGTTTGATACAATTAATTTAATAGTATGCTCAATATTATTTTTTATTTTTATTATAGGTGTATTTAGCTGTTTATCGGCTAATAATAAATATAATGGAATTCTAAAGACTATTGATGGTAGATTTATGGACAAGGATGTCATGATGATTGAACATAAATATAGACATAGGGTTGTTTCGGGAACTAAGCCACTAAATACAAAAATTTTTATTGAAAAGAATCTGTACGATATTAAAATAAATAAGATACCTATTAGTATATTGGAGGATATTGCTATCAATACACTTTATTTTACAATACTTATTGGTCTTACATTCACTTTTCTGGAAATAGCATTGTTGAATAAAATAAATATAAATAATTTACCTAATGTTTTAATATGTGGTATAGTAGGTTTAGTACTTGGATTAGTACTACTTGGAGTCAGAATGATATGCCGGTTAGAGGATAAAAAGGAAATTGCTGCAATTTATCTGTGCAACCATCTGGATAATGAATTGGAAATCGTTATGAATGGGGTTAAGATTGCTAATGAAGGTTATAGTGAAAATAAAGAAAACAAAAAAATTTATAAAAAAGGCAAAAAAGGTATATACGATATTTCAAACTATCCTAGGGTTAGTAGGGACAGGGATGAAAATATACCAAACAGTTCAGAAGTTCCAAGAGGGACAAAAGCAAAAAGAAAAAGTCCTTTATTAGATGAAAATGTCTTGGAAGATGTTATTAAAGAGATAATGTCTTGAGATTAAAGAAAATCATTGTATCACTTACGTAGAATGTGTGGAATCGGTAAGTGATAGGATGATTTTTTTATTTCTGTAAAAATTCTATTTTAAAGTGAATTGAATAAAACTCTTTGCTAAGTAGTAATTGAATATTACACTGTTTTTAAATAAATAATTGGTATATTCCGTTATATTTTTACTTATACTGAAAGTGGTATGAGTATAAAAATAGAACATAAAATTAGATAATAAGTACTTGATAATAATTATTATTATGTTATAATGATTGTCAAAGGATATATTTAGTAATTTTACTATTGATTTTTAACACATAAAAGGAGGAAAGAAGATGAGTGTAAATCTACCTGTTACAAATGAACATGGTTTTTATGAGATTAGGCTTGAGAGTATTGGAGGTCTGGGAGCCAATCTTATTGGTAAAATTTTAGGTGAGTTAGGTGCTCTATATCTTGACCTTAATAGCTCTAACTTCGCAAGTTATGGTTCAGAAAAAAAAGGAACACCAGTTAAAGCATTTATTAGATATTGTGATCCAAATATGGAAATAAGAATCAACAGTCCAATAGAGAAACCTCATGTATTAGGGATATTTCATGAGAATCTAGCTGGCAAAATACCAGTAATGGCTGGTGTGGATGAAAATACTATGGTTGTAGTGAATACAAATGACGAGCCGGACGTTATAAGAGATAGATTAAAAATGCATGCCGGAACCTTAATATGTGTAGATGCTCTCAAAATAGCATTGGAAGAACATACAAGAATCAACATGGTATTGTTAGGAGCAATAGGAAAAGCTACAGGTTTCATTTCATTGGAATCTTTGGAACAAGTAGTAAAGGAGACTATAGGTAAGAAATATCCAGTTGCATTGGAAGGTAACTTGGCTGGAGTTAAAAGAGGTTATGAAGAAATAACAATCACAAAATATGATGATGATGGTAAATACCCATATCAAGAATATAAAGAAGTAAAAAGAGATTGGGGTTATGCTAATGCTCCTATAGGTGGTGTCAATACTATACCTGGTAGTACAGTGACTAATGATTTATCTGCCAGCAGGCAAGGTTATGTTCCTATATTCCATGTAGAAAAATGTATACATTGTGGTCTATGTGATACTACATGTCCAGATATGGTATTCCAATTTGTTGAAGGAGAATACAAAGGAAAACCTGCAATGGTCAATAAAGGATTGGATTATCATCATTGCAAAGGCTGCCTTAGATGTATAGAAGTCTGTCCAACAGCGGCATTGACAGCTGAATTAGAAAGAGATTATGATATCAGTAAATTACATGTCAGAAATAAAGACTTGATTGTGGATCAGATGGAATTTCAGGATACTGGCGCTAATTCAATTGTCAATACTGAGAGCGGAAATTAGAAAGTAGAGGAGGATTAATAATGGTAGAACAAAAGATTGTTTTTGATAGTGGGAATGAGCTGGCGGCTTATGCGGCTAAACAAATAAATTATCATATAATGGGTTATTATCCAATTACTCCATCAACCAAGATAGCAGAACACTTGGATCTGTTAAAAGCAGAAGGAGAACATGACGTAATGATGATACCAGGTGATGGAGAGCATGGAGCAGCTGGTATCTGTTATGGAGCTACAGCTGGTGGCGGACGTGTTTTCAATGCTACATCAGCTAATGGTCTCCTATATGCTCTAGAGCAATTACCTGTACAGTCAGGTACTAGACTTCCCATGGTACTTAATGTAGTATGTCGTACGGTATCTGGTCCTCTTTCTATAAAAGGTGACCACAGTGATATTATGTATACTCTAAATGCAGGATGGGTGATTCTCTTTGCAAAAGACCCTCAGAGAGTATATGACATGAATATATGTGCTCTTAAGATTGCTGAAAAAGTTAAATTGCCTGTAATAGTTGCTTTTGACGGATTCTTCACCAGTCATCAAAAAAGAAGAGCAAAGGTTTTTGCAAAAGATGAAGATGTTCAGGGCTTCGTTGGCAAGTATGAGCCAGACTACCATCTCTTGGACCCTGATAAACCAGTAACTATGGGTTCTTATATGAATGAACCAGACTTGATAAACAACAAATTCCAATTACATGAAGCCATGAATGAAGCTAGAGGTGTTATTAAAGACGTCTTAAAAGAATATGGTGAATTATCTGGTAGAACGTATAATGTAGTTGAAGGTTATAAGATGGAAGATGCAGAAGCTGCTCTATTCATAATAGGCTCAAGTTATGATACTGCAATTCTTGCAGTTGATGAATTAAGAAAAGAAGGTAAAAAAGTTGGTGTATTCGCAGTCAATGCACTTAGACCTTGGTATCAAGATGAAATATATGAGATGGTCAAGAATACAAAAGCTATAGTTGTAGCTGATAGACAAGATAGTTATGGTGCTAATGGTGGTAATTTGTCAATAGAGTTAAAGGCTACTTTACAAGATCATAAATCAAATATTGAAGTTGCAACACTGGTTTATGGACTTAGTGGAAAAGACTTTTATATTGAAGATGCCATAGAGATGTTAAATAGAGCCCTTGACATAGCTAAGAGTCAAAAAGTAGAAAATAGATTTGATTATTATGGTAACTATAAAGGTGATGAGAGTTATGAACCTAAGCAGTTATTCAAGCCTATAACTAAAGAGGAATCATCTCCAGGGGTAGTTACTGTAACTAAAGATGAAGAAACAGGAAGATTCATTGCAAAAGGTGGTGTGCCTAAGGTAGCTACCAAAATGCCAAAAAGATGGGGACCAGGTTCAGGAGCATGTCCAGGCTGTGGTATTCCTGTTAATGTTAATCTATTATTAAAAGGTATTGAAGGTAATGTAGTATTATTGTTCCAGACAGGATGTGGTATGGTTGTAACAACTCCTTATCCACAAACAGCTTTTAAAGTAAGTTATATCCACAATCTATTCCAAAATGGTGGAGCTACTCTTTCAGGTGTTGTAGAGATGTTCCATCAAAAACAAAAAAGAGGAGAGATACCAGAAGGTGAAGATTTCACATTTGTCATGGTCAGTGGAGACGGTGGTCTGGATATAGGTATGGGAGCCGCTCTAGGTGCAGCGCTTAGAAATCATAAAATGATAATAATGGAATATGATAATGGTGGTTATATGAATACAGGATATCAATTATCCTATTCATCACCAAGAGGAGCTAAGACTTCAACTTCTCATGTCGGTCCTGCTCAGGCAGGTAAGGCTAACTACAATAAGGACACTCCTATGATATTTGCAGCTACTAACATTCCTTATGTTGCCACAGTTGCTGAGTTCATGCCAACAGATTTTATCAGGAAAGCTGCTAAGGCTCAGAAATATGCTTCAGAATATGGTTTAGCCTTTATAAAAGCATTATCAGCCTGTCCTCTTAACTGGGGTGATGAACCAAGATATGAAAGAAGTGTAATTGAAGCAGGAGTTAACAGCTGTTATCATCCTCTATATGAAATTGAAAATGGTATTACTACAATAAATTACAATCCAGAGACTAAGAATAAAAAAATCCCAATGGCAGATTTCTTCAAGATGATGGGAAGAACTAAACACTTATTGAAACCAAAATATGAAGATTTGCTAGGAGATATTCAGCAGGAAGTTGATAGAAGATGGGATAGATTAAAGGCTAGGAATGATAGCCCAGTGTTATAAAAGTTAATATATTGTTGAAATTAGAAAGTTGATTCTGTTACTTACGGGAATCAACTTTCTATAATTAATTACATGATTTGTTATTTTTAAGGTATAATATATAATAAATATTGATGTTGAGACTATATTAAGGAGACATAAGAATGAGTTTATCAATAGCGGACTTATTAAATTTACCTTCACTGAGCAATGCTGAAGTAGTTGCGGGAAAGAAAGGATTATATAAAAATGTAGATTCCATTTCTGTCCTAGAATATCCTGATCCTATAGCTCTCCAGGATGAATTGTTTAAGAATAGCAAATTCTATGGAAGTGAAATAGTAATTACAGGTTTTGTTTATATCAAAGATGATGTTGATGCACAATGTAAAGTGATCAGACGTCTTCACGAAATGGGCGAAGTAGGTTTGATACTTTATTATGTGGGGATTTTTCTTCCATGCATTGACAAAAAAGTGATTGAACTTGCTGATGAATTGGGATTCTCTATAATCTGCATGCCAAAAAACAGGATGGACCTAAGGTATAGCGAAGTCATCTACGAGGTGGTGGAAGCTATATTAAAAGAGAAAAAAGTAGATATTCATCTTGTCAGTGAGATGCTGGAGAGAATATCTCTTTTACCCGTTCATCAACGCAGTATGGATACAGTACTTAGGATGTTGAGTGACAGGATGACTTGCTCCCTTTATTTGACGGACTATGATTTCGTCAGCATGAATATGGCGAACTGGCCTAGAATAAGCAATGTAAAGCTCACTGATATAGGGAAATATTATGGTAATGATTATACTAGGATACCTAAAGAGCCTGATTCTGTATTTATTAATCGTGATATCTGTATCTGTAGTCATAGTATAAAAAGTGAAAAAACATCATGTCTATATTTAATTATAGTAAAAGAAGATGGTATATTATCAGAGGAAATATGTAGACAAGCTGCAGAAGTTGTACAGCTATTCATAAATATATGGAGCCAAGGACATGGAAATATTGGAACAGAAGAATTGATAAGGGCTATTTTGAATGATGAACCTATGAAAATGAGAAGACTTGCTGAAATATTTCATATAGATGTTAGAGCAATACAGCATCTGCTTATTGTTAAACAGGATAAATCTATAACTAATAATGGACAATTAAATAAGATAAATCAATATCTTAAGGAAAAGACAAAGACAGTGATCGAAAAATTCTTTGAGGTCAGTTTGGTTGGTAATTATAATGACTGCTTCGTCATATTCTTAGGTAAGGCGAAGGTAAAAAACTCCTGCGAAATGATAACAGAATGTCTTCTATATGAATTAGAGGATTTTGAAGAGAAAATCATTTTAGTAAGTAATTTTGCCCTAGAAAATACTAGAGAAGTAAGAAGTGCTTACATAATGTGCAGTAATTATTTGCAACAGGCAAGATGTATATATCCTAATAAGTGCTCAATTACTCTACAAGAATTACAATTTGCAAAAAAATGCCAAGATGTAATAGACAAAGGAGAAGATAGTATAAAAGAGACCTTACATTTGTTGTCGCCCATTGAGAAAAGTGGGAAAGAGCAAAGAAAGGAATTATATACTACACTTGAAATTTTTATGTTGGATTCTGGATTAAATGTATCCAAAACAGCAGAAAAGTTATTTCTCCACAAAAATACTATAAAATATAGAATAAAAAAATTGAATGAAAAGTTTAATTTTCATATAGATAAGATGCCAGAGTCTTATGATCTATATAAGGCAGTTGCTCTTAGAAGACTTTTGAAAAATAAATCAAAACTTTCTTAGCAGGACATGAAAATAGAGAATCCTTTTAGTTGGTTATTGTACAATGGGACAATAATCAGCTATTTTTTTTTGCCTTTCAGATAATTACAGATAAATATGAAATCTATATAATTAGGTAATAGGTTTGAAAATCAACAGTTTTTTCGTTGGTTATTATAAATTTAATCGTATAGGGCCACATGAAAATTATGGATTATATGAAAGGAGTTTTAATATGAACGAAAAGAGTACTGGATTTGAAGTGAAACAAGAGCAACGTCAAAGTTGGCAGTCTATTGCAATAGTATGGATCGGATCAATGATCTGTGTACCATGCTTAATGGTTGGAGGTCTTCTAGGTAACGGGTTATCATTAGGTAATGTTGTTATAGCTATATTAATTGGTTATGGAATTATTTGCTTTTACATGAGTTTTATGGGTATGCAAGGATGTGACACTGGTTTACCAACAGCTGTCATGGCTTCGGGAGCTTTAGGTGAAAAAGGAGCCAAATATGTAATCAGCAGTGTGTTGGCAATTGCCTGTATCGGATGGTTTGGAATTCAATCAGCTGTATGTGGAGCTTCTTTTTCTTCAATGTTAGCTTCAATGATAGGAATTCAAATACCTGTATGGATATCTTCAATCTTGTGGGGAACGATAATGTTAGTCACCGCTTGTTATGGATTTAAAGGGTTGAAATGGCTGAATTATCTGGCTGTTCCTTTGTTATTAATCGTATGTGGTTATGGAGTTTGGGCTGCAATGGTACAGTTTGATGGTGCTACGGTTATTGCTGATTATACACCAGCGACACCCATTACTCTAATGAGTGGAATAAGTCTTGTTGTTGCAACTTTTGCAGTTGGTGGAGCCATCAGCAGTGATTATTGTCGTTTTGCCAAAAGTAGAAAAGATGTTATAAAATCCTCAATATTAGGAGTTCTGCCAGCAGGCTTAATCATGCTTTTAATCGGTGCACTAATGAGTATTGTAACTGGTCAATACGATATAAGTACAGTACTGACTACTGTAGGTGTACCAGCTATAGGTTTGGTAGCTTTGGTATTGGCAACCTGGACGACTAATATTACAAATGCTTATAGTGGAGGATTGTCTCTATCCAATCTGTTGGGATTTGATGAGAGCAAGTTCAAAATTACAACAGCCGTAGCAGGTGGAGTTGGAACTTTATTGGCTGTAATTGGAGTATTGAATCAACTCACTTCCTTTTTAAGCTTATTGTCAGCTTTGGTTCCTGCTCTTGTAGGTACTCTGATTGCTGATTATTGGATAATAGGTAGAGGGAAAAAAGAGAATTTTAAAATACGTGAAGGAGTTTCAGCAAAGGGCATGATATCTTTTGTAGCAGGTGCACTCATTGCCTGCATAACAGGTGGTACATTTGCTGCTTTTCCAACATTGATAACCGCTTTACCGATTCTAAATATTCCATTTTTTATTGGACCATTAAACGGAATTTTAGTAGCAATGTTTGTGTACATTATATTATATAAATTATTACCAGAGAAATAAATATTAGAAATGTAACAGTTGTAATCTTTACATTAAGATGAGAGTTTGATAGTTGAAAGGAGTTGTATGTAAATGCGAAAAATTGGATTACCAGAGATAGAAGACATCGCACTAGGAGCTGCATTACTAGGAGCAGGAGGAGGTGGAGACCCTTATATAGGGAAGCTGATAGCCATGGGGGCTGTGCAGGAATGTGGAGAAGTAACACTGTTGGACCCTGAAGAGATACCAGATGATGCACTTATTGTTCCTATTGCTATGATGGGTGCACCAACTATTCTTGGTGAAAAAGGTGTTGGAGGAAACGAGTATAAGACCTTATATGATATGGTGTCCAAATTTTATGGTAAGGAGATATATGCTTTCATGCCAATTGAGGCTGGTGGAGTAAATAGTATGCTTCCTATAGCAGCTTGTGCTAGATTAGGGCTTCCTATGGTAGATGCTGACGGTATGGGAAGAGCTTTTCCAGAGTTACAGATGGTTACATTTACAATAGGAGGGGTTAAAGCCACACCTATGGCATTAACAGACGAAAAAGGAAATTGCGCTATCTTTAACACCATTACCAATAAATGGACAGAAGAACTGGCAAGAGCCGTAACAATGAGCTGTGGAGGTTCCGTTTCTGTTTCACTTTTTTGTGTAGATGGTGCCACATTGAAAAAATATGCAGTCAAGAATATCGTTACCAGAAGTCAGAAACTCGGAGAAGCCATTCGTAAGGTAAAAGACTGTAATGAGGAAACACCTGAACAGAATTTCCTAAAATCTACTGAAGGTTTTAAGTTGTTCAAAGGTAAAATTGTAGATGTACTTCGTGAAACAAAAGGTGCTTTTAATTTTGGTAATGTAGTCTTAGAGGGTATTGGAGAATATAAGGGAAAGAATGCCTCAGTAACTTTCCAAAATGAGAATCTGACAGCTGAAGTAGATGGAGAATTGTTGGCTACAACACCAGATTTAATCTGTATAGTAGATACAGAAACATTTATTCCAGTGACTACAGATGCTATAAAGTATGGGAAACGGGTAATGGTTGTAGGACTCAAGTGTTTTGAGATGTGGAGAACCCAAGCAGGTCTAGAATTAGTTGGACCTGGTTACTTTGGCTGTGATACTGATTATATTCCTCTAGAACAACGGGTGAAAGGAAGTAGTATAAATGTATAAATTAGGTATTGATGTAGGTGGAACCAATACAGATGCAGTATTAGTAGATGAAAACTTGAATATAGTGGCAGAAATAAAACATCCTACAACAGAGGATATTCACGATGGAATTTCAGGTGCTTTAAAAAGCGTATTAGAAATATCTGGTGTTGATAGAAAAGATATTCATCAAGCAATGTTAGGTACAACCCAGTGTACTAACGCTATAGTTGAACGAAAAAATTTAGCTCCTATTGGTTTTATGAGAATCGGAGCTCCTGCAACCCTTGGTATACCAGCTATGGTAGATTGGGAGAATGATATAAAAAAGATTGCCGTTGATACAATTATTGTAAAAGGTGGATTTGAATACGACGGAAAAGAACTAGCGCCATTCGATGAAAATGAAGCGAAGTCATTTTTTAAGAAGATGAAGGGAAAAGTGAAATCAATAGCTATTTCCTGTGTATTCTCTACTGTTCGTAATGAACATGAACTGGCAGCTGCAAAACTTTGTAGAGAAGTCATGGGTGATGATGTACATATATCTATTTCCAGTGAGATTGGTTCTATGGGGTTGATTGAAAGAGAAAATGCAACTATTTTGAATGCGTCTCTATATAAGGTGGCAGAACGTTTTACAGATGGATTTGCTCGTAGCTTGGAAAATGAAGGAGTCACTGATGCTAAGATATTTTTATCCCAGAATGACGGAACATTAATGACAATAGATCATGCAAGAAAATATCCTATATTGACCATTGCATGTGGTCCTACGAACTCTATACGTGGAGCTAGTTATTTAAGTAACTTGCAAGATGCTGTCGTTATTGATGTAGGAGGTACAACCACAGATTTAGGTGTGATACATAATGGATTCCCTAGAGAATCAAGTGTTGCGGTAACAATCGGTGGTGTCCGTACTAATTTTAGAATGCCTGATGTTATATCTATAGGATTAGGTGGAGGTTCTATCGTTAGAAAACAAGAAGATGGAACTGTTACGGTTGGTCCAGATAGCGTAGGTTATGAAATAACTGACAAAGCTTTAGTTTTTGGAGGAGATGTTATCACAGCTACAGATATTGCTGTATGTCTTGGTATGGCTGAAGTAGGAGATAAAACAAAAGTAGAAAAGCTTGACAAGGATTTTGCTAAGAAGGCTATGATGCAGATAAAATCAATGGTAGAAGAAGGCATTGATATCATGAAAACTTCTAATAAAGATATAGAAGTTGTTATGGTAGGTGGTGGTTCCATTATAATTCCTGATGAATTAGAAGGCACAAATACCGTTGCAAGACCAGAACATTTTGGCATAGCCAATGCAATTGGATCAGCAATCTCCAGAGTTAGTAGTACTTATGAGAAACTAATAAATTATGAGGAGATTAAAAGAGAAGATGCGTTGAATAAGGCTAAAGAAGAAGCTATAGAAATGGCGGTTGATTCAGGAGCGATACGTGAAACCATAGAGATTATTGAGATAGAAGATACTCCACTGGCATATTATCCTGGAAATACGAATCGGGTTAAAATTAAAGCTGCAGGTGATCTATTGTAAGGGTTAAGTTTAGTATACATATATATTATTAGAATTAGAAAAAGTTGATTTCTGTTAATTATGGGAATCAACTTTTTTTAGTTTTTTGTAGAAAAGTGCATTTCATCCCATAAATCATGTCGTTCGTCAGGATTTGTAGAAATATCTATATGAAATTAGTATTATAGGTATAGCTTAATAAGGAGGAAAGATATGACTAATATAAAAATAGATATTAAAGCATTAGAGGAACCAATAAAAAAGTCTAATAATTTAGCTGAAAGGACTGATAATCTTCTGAATGAATTTAATTCGCAGAAAATTTGTATTGACAATATAATTTGTGAAAGAGATAATATTAAATATGATTTGGATAAAATTGGTACAGAAATAAAACTCATATCAGAAAGATTTACTAAGTATGGTAAACAAATTAATGGCGTAATAAATGCATATGAATATGCTGAACGAGAATTAAATAAGATGTTAATGGTACTAGAGCCTCCAAGTAAAAAAGAAAAAAATGATAATGATATTAAACCTGCTGATGTAACCGTGGGAGATGTGAAAATCGGAAATACAATGGTGTCTAATGGTATCACTACAGGAAATTTGATAGACATTGTTAAAGGACTAGGCGGTACAGTCTCATGGGATGAAACATCCAAAACTGCAACGGTAATCATAAATGGTAAAACAACAAGTTATAATTTGAATAATATCAAAGATGGTTTTGGGTATGCAAGTGATGGTTCAACGTTTACAGTGAAAGATGGACATATACAAGTTGGTATAAGGGAAATATCAGAAAAAGCAGGTGCTAATGTCAAATGGTCTCCAACTTCATTGGGGGTTAAAGTAGATGTAGACTATATTCATGCAAGTGTATCAAGCATTACAAAGGTCACTAAAGATAGTGGTGAAGCAGGAGAATTATGGGTAAGTGATAATATAGTGATTTTTGAACAAGAAGGAAGCAGGAGCCATGTGAGATATCCAGTTAAAGATGGTTATGCTACAGCTTGGATAGATACTGATAAGTTAAATGTAGGTGTAAAAGTTACTTCAGATAAACAAGTAATAGAACCAGCATCAAGTAATAACATGAACTTAGATTTTTCTGACTTAGACAAAATAACTTTATCTTATGCTAATGGAGATGTTTTACCATTGACAGACAAACAAAAACAGGCAATTAAAAAAATTCAAACCTACCAGAATCATGATTATATTAAACAGCATCAAAATCAAACACAAATTTATCTGTTTGAGGGTACGGCTGTTAATAAAGATAAAAAAGAGAAATATTCTGAGGAAAATGGAAAAACGTTATATAAAGACCGTTATGGAGCGATATTAGTTGTTGTAAAAGATGGGCAAATAGCTTACATAACCCCAGAAGCATCTACATTACCAGATTATCCTAGAGGTCCAAATAAATATAATGGATATACAGATATGCCAACTCTTGTAGATGGTGTATATAGTTTTAGACAAACATCTCATCCTGCAAATGATGCAAAAGGAAATAATTCAAGTTATCCTGCATTAAAGATACTGTCAACTAAGGGAGAAGAAGCGGAAGTTGTAAGGTATAGTACCACCAAAGGAAAATGGAAAAGTGGTACTTCAGGAGGTATTAATTTTCATATGGGATATAGACATACAAAAGAATATAGTGGGCAAGAAATTGATGGCAATTTTACTCCCAAAATATGGGTGAATTCTTCAGGATGTCAGACCGTCAGACCTGGAGGCGATAATCAAAATTGGACACGTTATAATGAAATTGCGGAAATTATAGGATTTGATAAAGATGGCTTTGTAAAATATGGAGAAGCCCCGGACAATGTTAAAGGTATATTTGTAGTTGATAGAAGCTTTATGGATCCTAATGAGAATAACTATAAAGATGTGTTGGGGGATTATGGTATAGAATATATAAAACATGGTACTAAAGAGTAATAATATAATCAAAAGCATATAGGTTTTTATTCTATATGCTTTACAGGAAGAAAGGAGATAAGAAGATATTATGAAACGTTTAATTATAATAATATTATCATTGTTATTATTATGTAGTTGTAAACAGTCAGTAGAAAAAAATATTACTGAATCAGATATAGTTGCTAATACAAAAGAGGAAACAAAAGAAACCAGCACAAAATCAAATGCTAGTAAAGAAGAAGTTAAAGAAATTAAAGAATCTAAAAAAGTAGAGTACCATAATCCATCTATGGTTGTAACTAATGAAGATTATGCATATTATTGCAATTGGGGGCATTATATAGATGATAATGGTAAATTTCACGGTGAAGGTGATGTAAATGCAGCAGCTATTATACAGTACGAACTAAAGACAGGCAAAAAAGAAATAATAGCTAATGTAGCTGCAGATGATAGTAGTTTTATATTAAAGGACAACTTTTTGTTTTATACAGAGGATAGAGTTCTTCATAAAATAAATTTATTAGACAGAACATGTAATGATATTATTAAAAATATAAAGAGGGATTATTATTGTACAATTGATAATAAAATAGTATATATCAATAAAGAAGGAAAATTATTAACAGCAAATTTTGATGGAGAGATAGAAAATGAATTACTAGCAAATGAAAAAATATATTTGAGTCAAGTAAAAGGAAATAAAATTTATTTTGGTGATAGCTCTGATTCTATATATTGTATCAATGTAGATGGTTCTGATAATTATAAGGTGCTTAATAATGCATCGAGACCTATTATAACAGACACTACTATCTATTATGTTGGTGAAGATGGATTATATAAAGCTAATTTAGATGGTAGCAACCCTCAATATGTTGTGGGAGATTGGAATATGTTTTATTTTGAGGCAGGAGATTATATATATTATTACGATTTTGAAAAAGAGGGTATAGCTAGGATAGATATAGAAACAGGTATGATAGATGATAAAATAATTCATCTTGGTTTTATTGATATGATACAGATAGGTAATTTTCTTTATATAAGAAATATGCCAATGCCAGGTCAATATGAATATAAAAAAGTGAACTTAGAAACATTTGAAATAACTGATAATACAGAGATGTTCTTTTAATTATTAATTAATAATAGAGATATACAAGAGCTCTTACATAGTATGTAAATAAAAGAGAATAGGCAATGAATAAAGCAAAAGAAAAAAATTTTTCACATGGTTATAGTGTTGATAAAGAATTGAAAAACGATTATCCAGTTATGATGCAACGAGTTGATTTTGAAAGGAGAGAAAGTGATTTAATTAAAATAACAATATTAGAAGTTTATAATGAGGATAAATATGATGATAAATGTATTGCTGAACTAAGGATATTTTAAAGTATGAGATATAATTTGAGTAAAATTAAGCACCTAGTTAGTATAAGGGGATAGACTAAAATGACAAACTTATTGAAGAAATATATAGTACCTATATTTATCTGTTTGATAATATTTGGATTACAATCTTTTGCAAATGGTGGTCCTTCAGAATGGAATGGAATAGTAGAGGGGCAAAATATTAAATTTGTAGATATAAAAGATATCGATTTAACATCTGAATTATTATCAATAGATATAAAAGAAGAATTTATCAATGTTGAAGTAGAGTATAAATTGGTAAATACTGGACAAGAGAGAGAAATAGAATATTCATTTCCAATAAGATTATGGACTTTTTTATGGCAAGAATTTGATGAGATATATCTTAAAGATGTTAAAATGATTGATGGTGATAAAGAGTTAGATTATGTAGTAAGTAAAGAAATAGTTAAGAATGATGAAGATGATGAAAAAGAAGCAAATTATTTTTATAACTCTAAATTACATTTTAAGAAAAATGAGATAAAGACATTAAATATATCCTATAGCATAAAGCCATACTATATTTTAAATCAATCTGAAGGGTTTTTATTGTCTTCGTCAAGTAACAGTAAATTTTATTATGATTTTACTCCTGCAATCCATTGGGGAGATAGAAAAGTTGATGCATTCAAATTAAAGGTAAATTATAAAGATATTATAGAAAAATGTGAAGACTTTCAGATTAATATGCCTGGATTTACTTATAATGAGCAGGGTATATATGACTTAGAAATACTGGATTTAAATTTTGATAAGTATAATAAGTTACAAATAGAATACGATATGAAAAAATATAATTACTATAATCATATAAGAAAAAATACTTTAAACTCAAATGTGATAAATTCTATTACTTCAACTTCTACATTACCAGATGAAGGCGAATATACATATGCAGTTAAAAATTTATTTGATCAAGATTTAGCAACAGCATGGGTTGAAGGTAAAGAAGATTTAGGAATTGGAGAGAGTATTGAGATAGAATTTAAATCCCATACCAATATAGGTGAGATTGCAATTGCTAATGGTTATACGACTAATAATAGTTGTTATAAAAATAACGGGAAAATTAAAAAACTCAAAATTGATATTTATGATACAGATGATGCTGGAAAAGAAAGATGCATTAGCAAAATTGTGGAATTAGACAATAGAAATGTAATACCTGAAATAGGAGATTTTACTCAAATTTCTAATCTATATAAATACTATGACATGTTTGACTTTTTATCTGTGTTTGATGAGAAAAGAGTATATACCAATAGAATTGTATTAACTATCTTAGAAGCAGAATCTGGAAATAAATATAAAGATGTATGCATAAGTGAAATATTATTACTAGGTAGTAAAAGTACATCCGAAAAATATGGAGAGAGTTACGATAACATAGATGAATTTAATAGTAATGATGAATTAAATAAATCAGATAATAAGTCTCAATTTAATAATAAACAAAAAAATCAAAGTGATATTGAGGTTAGTGATAGCAATGATTCAAGTGATACTAGTAATAGAGATTTAATGAACAATAAAACTCTGATTTTACCTATTTTAATAAGTGGAAGTATTATTATATTGTTATTAGTAATTGTATATATTTTAAAGAAAAAAAGAGTATAAAAGAGTCTTAACATCTATGTCATTATATAATTAATACTATATACCCATAAAGCCTTGCTATAGTATAAGCAGGTTTTATGGGTATTTTAATATAGTATTCTTACAAGATGTACCTTGTTACATATCATCTCATACAATATATAGTGGATATAAAAACTATCGCTCTTGACAATCATAAAGATACCAATTAGTTGATTGTTGTTGTAACTTTTGGCAAAAAAATAATGCATAATTTTTCCAGTATATATAAAATGATTTTTCATCTTAACGAAGTATTGTTATTTTTTTAATTACTTACTGAAACAAGTAAACCCAAATAAGATATTATTATCCATTTAAGTTGGTTTAAAACAGTGAAAATAATGTAACAAAGGGTTAATTAAATACAAAAAAGAAAACATATATTTTGGTAAAATAATAATGATACACAAATAGAATATTAATTAATCAACGCATAATTGAATAATAACTAAAATAATATGAGGGAAAAGAAATTTTTTAGGTATTATTGACAAGACACTTAAAAAGTAGTAATATAATAAGTGAAACAAGTTACATTGAAACAAGGAAGTATAGATATGGCTATCTAATACTCTTTGTAGTAGGTTGTTTATCATTATCTAAAGGGTGTAAGTTTTTATGAAGAAAGAGATTCAAATTGGTGCTTAAGATTTATGGCATAAGGACTCTGAAGCAAAAAAAAATATTAAAGGAGGACAAAATGAAAAAAACGGTAACGATAATAATGATTTTGACTATGGTAATGTTGGTTTTTGCAGGTTGTAAAACTAAGAAAGAGGTACCACCGACAGATAATAATACTACAGATAATAGCACCAAAGATAACGATTCGAAAGATAACAGTTCTAAAGAAGATTATGAAATTGCAGTAGTTGTAAAGTTAACAGGTATTCCATTTTTCAATGTTATGGAGGAAGGTGTTAAGAAGGCGGCAAAAGATTTGGGTGTAAATGCATATGTAACTGGCGCAACAGATGCTGATCCAGCATTACAGAAAAAGATTATAGAAGACCTTATTACAACAGGTGTTGATGCAATTGTAGTAGTACCTAATGATGCAACAGTTCTTGAGCCAACGTTAAAAAGTGCACAGGAAAAAGGTATTCTAGTTATTGCAAACGAGTCACCAGGACAAGTTGGAGCTGATTATGATACAGAAATGATAGATAATAAGAATTTTGCAATTGCCGCTGCTGAAGCTGCTGCTAAGGCTGCTGGTGGAGAAGGACAATATGTATTGTTTGTTGGAGGACTTTCAGTTCCCCTACATAACGAATGGGCTGATTTAGCTACAGAATATCTTGCAGAAAATTACCCTAATATGACAGAAGCAACAGACCGTATCCCATGTGGAGAAGATACTGAATTATCACGTACTAAGACACTTGAACTTATCAAATCTTATCCTGACCTAAAAGCAATTATCGGATGGGGAAGTCTTGGTCCAATTGGTGCAGCTGAAGCTTTAAGAGAGAAAAAGATGACAGATGATATCGCTGTAACAGGTACAGTTATTCCTTCACAGGCTGCTCAATATCTTGCTGATGGTTCTATAGATCATGGAGTACTTTGGAATCCTTCTGATTCAGGATATGCTGCTGTATATGTAGCAAAATCATTACTTGAAGGTAAAGACGTAGAGTCAATTGATGTTCCAGAAATAGGAAAACCAAAAGTTGATAATGGAAATGTTTTGATATTTGATGCTACATTAAATATTACTAATGAAAATGCAGATTCTTTAGGATTTTAATTAGTAAAAAGGGTTGATGCTGAGTGACGTAAAGTGACTCAGCACCTTTATTATAGTATTATGGAGCCAGCTATACAAAAGTCAAGTAAAAAATGAAATAAAAGAAGAAAATATTGAATAGATAAAAAAGAACATCATAAATAAAGGTACTGCTAAGAATACCTAAATTATATTGTGAGTTATGTAATGTATATAAAATCCTCTTTACTGTTAAGCATAGCGAAAATGGTATTTATCATGTTTTTGGACACATTACAAAGTGCAGAATTATGATGCTTGCCTTGAAGTTTTTTCTTATGATATTTCTGACGGAATTGATTGTTCTTGCCTTTTCCTACACACGCAACACGTGTAGCTGTAAAAATGGAAGTTCTGAGGTATTTAGAGCCACGTTTAGATATGCGACACCGTTTACCTTTGAACTCTCCTGATTCATAGATGGAGGGATCAAGACCGGCAAATGCTAATAGTTGAGAAGGTGAATTAAAGCGTGAGATATCACCGATTTCACCAATGATAGAAGCACCAATAACGTTACCAACACCTGGTATTGTTGTTATAAAATCAAAATCAGCCATCAGAGCATCAAGATGTTTATCGATAATAGCAATCTGTTTGTTGTAGTGATTGATGTCATCGATGATAGACTCTATAAGAAGTGAGTTGGTAATAGAAGTATCACCAATTGTTTTTTTAGCAAGATTTTTGATTAATTGAGCAGCAGAAACACGATCCCCCTTGATTTTGATAATGCTTACAAGTGTGTCAAGATGCATACGAGCAATCTTAGCAGGAGCTGGATAAGAAGAGAAAAGATTCATAGCCCACTGAGAATGCTGTTTGAAGTGTTTGATAAACTCAGGGAAAGTAATCTGGAGCAATCGAGTGAACTCCATTTTGGCCTTTGCAAGGGTATGAAGTTTATCTAGACGTAATCTAGATAATGACTTAAGTTCAGAAGTCGTGTATAGTGTAGATATATAGGGTTTGAGATGCGTGAAATTATGCATGATATATCTACAGATTGCAAGGCAGTCAAGTTTATCAGTTTTTGTGTTTCTTAGTGAATATGCCATTCTACTGTGGTGGGTTAGAACGGGGTTAATCATATACACGTTGAAACCGGCAGAGTGCAAGAAGTCACGGATGTTACTGGAGTAAATACCAGTTTCTTCAAGCCCTATATGGACGTTATCAAAAAGCTCCGTATGGGAAGAAATTTCCGTATGGAGTTTTTTAAATCCAGCAGAAGAGTTTTCGATAGTAAAAGACTCTGAAAGGATTTCACCGTACTCTGAAATAATAATTACATCATGTTTTTTTGAAGCGACATCAATGCCAATAAAAAGCATGTTAAGACCTCCTAGATATATTTAAACATTGTGCGACCACAAACTAAAATTCGGATGACCTTGTAAATGAAACGTCAAGCGTTAACCAGCTAATTTATCCTTTGAATAATAGTTGTGGGTATACCCTCCATTCAACGGTCGAGCCGTAGGTAAAACATGGAATACTCCACAACGTTTATCTAAATATTATATAGGAAAATAATATAAAGCAGAAATAAGAAAGGAGAGTATACTGATGTATCAATCTGATATATTTAGTATACAAGGTAATTTATGTCAGAACTATTTTTAGAAATGAAGCAAGTCAGTAAAACTTATGGTGGAGTAAAAGCATTAAAAAATGTTAAGTTTGGACTGAATAAAGGTGAAATACACTGTCTTGTTGGACAAAACGGTTCTGGAAAATCTACGCTTATTAAAATTATAGCTGGAGTACTTAAACCAGACAAAAATTCTATTGTTCATATATTTGACGGAGATAAGGGACTAGAAGTTACTGATAGAAATGCACAAAATAAAGTATCTGTAATATATCAAGATCTAAGTGTATTCCCTAATATGACTGTAGCAGAGAATATAGCAATCAATTCTTATGCAGACAAAGCTATAGGACATATCAATTGGAAGGAAATCTATAAAAAAGCAGAAAAAGCTTTGGAGAAAATACAAGTAGAATTAGACTTATCAACTCCTGTTTCGGAACTTTCTATAGCAGATAGGCAGTTGGTAGCCATAGCAAGAGCCATAGCAACTGACGCGGAACTAGTTATTATGGATGAACCTACATCATCTCTTACCCGAAAAGAGGTTAATATACTATTTGGGATAATAAGGGATTTGCAAGAAAAAGGTATGACGATTATGTTTGTTAGCCATAGGTTGGATGAAATTTTAGAAATCGCAGAACGTATCACAGCCCTAAGAGACGGAGAAATTGTTGGTGTTTTTGATTCAAAGGATATTGATGATACTAAACTGGGTTATCTTATCAGCGAACAAAACATCATTCCTGAACAGAAATTCAATATGCCTGATTATAATACTATATTATTAGAAGTGAAAAATCTTTATCGGGTTGGTCATTATAAAGATATCTCTTTTCGACTTAGTAAAGGAGAAGTTCTTGGAATAATAGGATTGTTGGGTTCAGGAAGAACGGAGCTTGCGCTTTCATTGTTTGGTATGAATACCCCTACTTCTGGCGAAATCTATATAGAAGGTAAAGAGGTAAAATTGAAAACCAATAAATGCGCTATAAAAAATAAAATAGCCTATGTACCAGAAGATAGACTATTACAAGGGTTGGTTATTGACCAATCAGTCAAGCATAATATGTCTCTTACAATTATTGAGAAATTACAGGAAAAGTTTGGTCTAATAAATAAAAAGAGACAAGTAAATATTACAAATGATTATATTGAGAAGTTAAGTATCAAAAGTGCTACTCCAAATATTCATGCATCAGCTATGTCTGGTGGTAACCAACAAAAGATTGTTATAGCAAAATGGTTGGCTATTGAACCAAATGTATTGATATTGGATGAACCAACAAATGGTATTGATATCGGAGCAAAGAGTGTTATATATGATATTATCCGAACATTGGCAGAAAGTGGCATGGGAATTATTATAATATCTGATGAAGTTCCAGAGATTTATTACAATTGCTCACGTTGCCTTATCATGAATAAAGGATCTATTGTAAAAGAAGTAAATACCATGGAAATTACTGAAAAGGAGTTTTATAATGATGTCTTACAAACACAATAAAAGCTCAATAAAAAAGATTTTTCAAACCCATGAATTTTATCTTATGATGGTAGTTTTATTTTTAGTTGCTATTTTAACAGTGGTTTCAGGAGGTAGATTTCTTTCTTTTGGAAATATCACTGATATGCTTGCAAGTGCTGCTGCTTTAGGAGTTATGGCTATTGGTTTGTTAGTAGTTATTATATCAGGTGGTATAGATATTTCTTTTATGGCAACAGCGACAGTTGCACAGTATCTTGCTGCAATGTTCATAATGAGTATTGGTGGAAATATGTTTGTTGTATTTGCTGTAGCTATAATGGTTGGTATTGTTCTAGGACTGATTAATGCTGCACTGGTATATAACTTAAAGGTTCCTGCCATTATTATAACCATTGCGACAATGAACGTTTTTTATGGCTTCTTGATGTATTTTACAGGAGGCACTTGGTTATATGGCTTCCCAGAGTGGTTTGCAACAAAGACTTCTGTTACAGTATTGGTTATCCCTATAGGAATACTAGTTTTTGCTTCATTGCTGACGTGGTGGATTCTAAAGTGTACCAATATTGGCCGTCATGTTTATGCTGTAGGTGATAATGCAGAAGCTTCAAAAAGGGTTGGTATCAAAGTTTACCGTACACTTCTTTTTGCTTACGCTTATATGGGTGTAATGGCTGCTTTGGGTTCAATAGTACTTATGTATGTGACACAAAATGTAGCACCTAATGCACTGGTAGGAAAAGAAATGGAAGTTCTTGCTATGGTTGTTTTAGGGGGAGCTGCTTTATCAGGAGGTAAGGGAACTGTTATTGGTACTTTGTTTGGATTGATGCTTGTAACAATAATCAATAATGGCCTTGTTTTCGTAGGAGTATCTAGTTATTATCAAACCCTCTTTATGGGTATTGTTGTAATGATAAGTTTTTGCTTCACTGGACTCAGAGGAAGGAAAAAAAGAGGGAAGGAGATTGAGCAATGAAATTAAACATGCAAAGTTCTTTGGTAAAAAGAAATAGAGACAATATTATGCTATCCATCATTTTAATGATTGTAGTAATTATCGTTTCTCTGATTAGTGAACGTTTTTTATCATACAATACCTTTATTTCTGTAACTCGACAATTTCCTGAAATGGGATTGCTTACCCTTTGTATGATGATTACAATGATAACAGGAGGCATCAATCTATCGTGTATTGCTTCTGCCAATCTATCTGGTATTATTATGGCTAAGATGATGACCTCTATGATTCCAAAAGGTACTGAAAATGTTGGAGTCGTGATATTAGCTATTATAGTGGGGATTTCAATCAGTGTACTAGTTTCTTTTGGTAATGGAGTTATTATTGCATATTTGAAAGTTCCGGCTATCTTGGTAACATTGAGTATGCAGATGCTTATTTCAGGAGTTAGTATAGTAATTACAAAAGGTGAGATTGTTTCCGGTTTTCCTGAGAGTTTTCAGTTTATAGGAAATAAGAGTGTCTTAGGAATACCAGTTCCTCTTTATATATTTGCAATATGTGCAATCATAATGTATATTGTGCTGCATCATTTGCCATTGGGACAGAAGGCTTATATGTATGGTTCCAATCCAACTGCTACAGAGTTCTCAGGCGTTAATGTAAAGCGTATGATTATTAAAGTATACTCTTTATCTGGTTTCTTTGTTGGTGTAGCAGCAGTTATATTGACATCAAGATTCAACTCAGCGGCGTCTGGTTATGCAACAAGTTATTTGCTTCAAAGTGTTCTTATTGCAGTACTTGGAGGCATAGACCCTAATGGTGGAAAAGGAAAGATTAGTGGTATGATACTTGCTGTATTATTATTGCAGATTGTTGCAAGTGGATTGAATATTCTACGTGTAGATCAATTTTTGATTACCGCGCTTTTCGGTCTTATATTATTGGCAACAGTTGCTTTTAGATTGAATTCCTTTAAAAAATTGTTTAAATTATAAATGAATAAGATATGCTCAACTTTCCCACCTTGAACTAGTATGTTTGCATAGAATATTGAAGTGGGAAAGATGAGTTAGTTATTAAAACCGTAATTATATTCCAGTTGGATAATAATAATAATGAAGGTGATGATATTGTATTCTCTATATTTTGGTCATGATTTTAAGGATCATATCATCGGTTTCTAACATAGCATCACAAGCAATACGGCTCATGTTTTCTATCGTCTTTTCTACTGAATCATAAATGATTCCTGTACCTGATTGAACTACTTTTCCTTCCATAGCTAATTCAGAAGCCATTAATGCAGCATCAATACTTGAAGCAATTTTTATTGCACATGATGGTTTTGCACCATCGCAGATTACACCAGTTAAATTGGCAATACTGTTTTTGATTGTATCTTCAATGTTTTTTAATGTGCCCCCGTTTAAATAAGTGACTGCACAACCTACACCTATCCCTGCCGTAATTGCACCACAGAAAGCAGATAATCTTCCGATTCTTGTCTTAATGTGGATTGGGATAAGATTACCTATTGCCAATGCTCTGTATAATTTCTCATTATCAATGCTATTTTCTTTTGCATATATGAAAATAGGTGAAGTGATGGTTAAGCCTTGGTTTCCGCTTCCTGAATTAATAACTACTGGTAAATCACAACCGCTCATGCGTGCATCTGACCCACCTGCGGCAAAGGCTTTCATCTTTTCCTTTATACTATCTTTGGCATTATGTAATAATGTTTTGCCGACATTTAGACCATAATCATTATTAAGTCCATTCTTAGCTATGGCGATGTTGTAGTCAAGTTCATTCTTGAATATTGGTCTAATAATTTTCAAGTCAACATTGGATATATAATCGACAATACTTTTGATTGTTAACGTTGTACGATCAGTTAAAGAAGAATTAAATTCTTCTTCTTTGCAGGGATTATATATGAGGTTTTTGCCATTCTTTTTTAAACTAGTTACATTAGTGTGTTGATGTATTACTTCAACTTCAGCCCATTGACCATCTTTTTTCATGATTATTTCTATATAAAGTTTTGGTTTTTCTTTTACATGATATACCGTGCAAATTTTTTTGTCGTGTAATTCAATAGATTTTTGAATGATGTCGTCTGTTAATCCTTGGAGTATTTCTAATTGTTTGGTAGATTTTCCTATAATCATACCTAATAGAGCCGAAAATTCTACTCCCATTAAGTTTTTGGTGCCTGGTATAATTATACCTTGAACATTCTTAATAATATTTCCGCTAACATTTACCAATATTTCATCTGGATTTTGTCCTAAGACTTCTACACATCTAGCACTGGCAAGAGCAATTGCTATAGGCTCTGTACATCCTAATGCAAGAATCAACTCTTCTTTTAATATATCTGTATAAATATCAAAATTCTTTTTGTGGTCCATAATTATCTGCTCCTTTTTTGTTTAAAGCATATTAGTAATTCATAATATAAGCGTATTTAAAGGTTGCAGTATATGTCAGTTTATTTATAGCTAAGACTAAACTAGATATTTACATTGACATATACTGTATTTGATGTACAATATTAATAGAGGTGAAAGAATGGATATAAAGAATATTAGTTTAGTATTTCCTGAAATATATGATAAAGCTTTAGAAACTTTAATTCGTCAGCATTCTTATGAAAAATTCTATAAAAAGAATGCTATTTTAACACATCCTGGGGATAACCTCAACTATATTTATTATATTAAGAGAGGTAAAACCAAACATTATATGAGTAATGATGAGGGTCTAGAAAAAACTCTGTATATTCTCAATTCGGGCTGGTTGTTTGGAGAAATGGCACATGCTTTAGGATATAAAACAGGAGTATTTTCTATAGCTGCTACTGATTTGACCTTATATATTATTCATTCAAAGACTGTGGACAAACTATTGAATGAAAGCCTGTTATTTCAAAATGCTATAATACATTGTTTATCTCACAAAATTAGCACCTTAAGGTATGAGATTGAAAATCTCACTTTTAACTCTGTAAAAGATCGAATTAAAAGACTGTTTTTCATGTTTGTGAACACCGAACATATTCTTGATGGTGAATGGTATGAATTGAATTTTAATTATACACACCATGAAATAGGAGTTCTAATTGGTAGTGCTAGAGTTACAGTAAGTAAAACTATTAATATTCTTTATAATGAGGGTTTTATACGTATTGTTAACCGAAAATATCAAATGCATGTAAAAGTTTACCGAGATTATTTTAAGAAAATGCAAACGAATAATTGATAACAAACTAATTATTATTTTGTCTTTATATTATTTTTTAGATTGTCATGAATCTGTTCACCTATCAACTACACTAACATTATGAGGTTAATAATTTTTCTTTTTTAATATCTTTCTGCCTTTTACCAATAATAAAAACATTATTCCGCCTACAGTTAATGAAATTAAGTTTGCTTTTAGCATAAAAATAGCAATTGATAAAAAAGCTATTCTCTCAATAACACTTGTCTTCACATTAGTATTCACATAGCCTTGAATTGCATAAGCAACAGAATAACAAAAGATAAATCCACTAACCCAGGTTACTAATGTTGTTAAATTAAATCCAAAACTGACAAATTGTGAATTGTACGTAAATGTAAATGGTAACACAAATCCTGCTATACCCAATTTAACGGCCTCTAGACTAACTGACATTGAATCTTCTTCTGCAATTCCAGAAGCGGCGTATGAAGCAACAGCAACAGGAGGGGTAATAGCAGAAATGCAAGCAAAATATAAAAGAAACAGATGTGCTGCCAAGGGTTCGATTCCAATTTTAATAAGTGCAGGTGCTATTGCAGTTGCACATATGATATATGCTGCTGTAGTAGGGAGTCCCATACCTAATATAATACATACAAACATAGCCAGCAATAGACTAAGAAGTATATTATCCCTGCCTAATGCTACGATTGTACTAGAGAATTTTAAACCTAAACCAGTTAGGGCAAACATACCTATTACTATACCGGATGTTGCACATGCTGCTACAACCTGTGTGATAGATTTACCTGCACTTCTAAAGCCATATGCCAGTTTAGCTAATGTTAATCTATTTCTTTTATCAAGAAATCCACAAATAATAATCGCAAGTATTGCCCAAATGGCTGATTTCATAGGTGTCTCTTTCATGATAAATAATTGAAATAGAAGTACAATGACGGGAATAAATAATTTCATACCTTTTTTAGCTACTTTTTTTGCATTAGGAATCTTATCCTCCGGCATACCACTAAAGGATCTTTTGATAGCTTCTAAATCAACCATTTTTATTAATACAGTATAATACATAAGGGCAGGTAATAGAGCCGCTAGACATACTGTAGTATATGGTAGACCCGCTATATCTGCTAGAACAAATGCAGCAGCACCCATAATGGGCGGCATAATTTGTCCGCCAGTTGATGCTACTGCTTCTACTGCTCCTGCGAATTTTTTGGGGTATCCTTCTTTTTTCATAAGAGGAATTGTAAAAGCCCCAGTACTTACAACATTAGCAACACAACTCCCTGAAAGTGTTCCGAAAAAAGTGCTGGCAATTACTGCCATTTTTGCTGGTCCGCCTCTTTTTTTACCAGCTAGGGCTATGGCTAAATCTCTAAATATTTCATCAGCACCTGTTGCGCCAAGTAAAGCGGCAAAAAGCACAAATAAGAATACATTGGTAGCAGATACCGCGATAGGTGTACCATATACACCTAAATCACTATATACTGTAGCAACAACTCGCATAAAAGAGTAACCTTTGTGACCCATTATGCCAGATATATTATTGCCAAATATAGCATAAATAATCATTATTGTTGCAATGGATGGTAATATATATCCCAATACTTTTATGGATGCTATCAAAACCAAGCCTACAACAATTATTCCAAAGAATAATACTTGATAAGTTAAAACACTTGTCTGCATAACTTGAGTATAAAAATCAAAGTTAATAATAATATATAAACCTGTTATAAATGAAAGTGCAATTAATATCCAGTCGATGATTCTGCATAAGAATTTGTTATTAGTAAAACCAATATTCTTTGTTTCATAATGTAAAAATATTAAAGCTAATCCTAACATTAAGTGAATAGCGAAGAATTTAATACTTGGTAAAGTATAGATGGTGAAATTGGCAATATGTATTAGTCCTGTAAACACAGAGATTAAAATAGTAAAAATTTTTTTGTATTTGTTATATGTTAGATCGTTCACTTTTTGACCTCCATTAATATATTTAAATGTCTATGTCTATCTAATGATTAGATAAACATAGACATTCTCATTTTATCTATTTTAATAGAATTATTCTTTTGTATATTCGTCTGGAATTAGTTCTGAGGGTACATCGATTCCAACTTCCTCCATATATTTAACTACGCCGCCATGTAATGGAATAGGTGAGTAAATATTATTTTCTGGTACTATATTACTAGCGGCATGATGAATTGCTAATAAGTCTGCTTGATTCTCATAAATAGTTTTGGTAATAATGTATATTTCATCTACAGAAATATCAGAACTTGTACAAAGGAAATTCCATTCGTTTAAAGAAAGAGTATCTTCTTTAACACCTTTATAAGCTCCTTTTTTAATTACTGACTTAGAATAGAAATCAAAGATATCCATAATTTTGTTTTGTTCATCTTCTGTGAGTGCAATAAACTTTAGATCTTTTGTTCCTTCTATTTCCATAATTGCAGGCCATGGTGGATTCATAAATGTTATTGCACAGTCAATAACGCCATCTGCAACAGCTTTTGCAGTAGCTGAATGACCATCATTATGTATTGCGCTAGGTTTGATGCCCATTTCATCAAATATAATTCTTAATGTGGTATCCATTGCGGCGCCTTTACTTCCAAGACCAACAGTTTTGCCATTCAAATCTTTTAACGTCTCGATATCCATGTCAGCCAAAGCATAAATTGTCATTGAAGATGGATACAGTGCAATCATGCCTCTGACTTTGTCATGTGCAACACCATTAGTCCAAGCTGCACTACCTTGATAACCACCGAGAACACTTGAAGTCATAGCAATTCCTAATTCAACATCTCCTTTTTGTAACATTCCAAGATTTGCTGTAGACCCTCCGGTTGTTTCTGTGCTATACATAAAATTATCGGGTAGGTATTTATTAATTAATGTTGTAATTCCACCACCCATTAAATAGAAAGTGCCTCCAACTGATCCGCTGCCTAAAGAACATCTCTTAATTTTTGAGGTATTAGAACATCCTGTTACCATTGCAAATAGTAACACTACTATTACGCTGATAGATAGTACTTTATTCTTTTTCATAACTCATACCTTCTCTCTTATTAGTATATTTCATGTAAAAAAATCTTTAAACCAAGAAAAGCTGTACATTTTCTTAGTCCTCCACCATAAACTTTTTGACCCTTTGTTGAGCAGCTTATATGAATATGGATGAAATAGGGTTTATCGTCATCAGTATAAATTTTTTTCATAATATTACTCATGTACTTTTTTTTCATCACCTCGCCTGAGAAACTTAGTATTTCGCTTGGACCACTTATTGTCTCCCCTTTTAAGTTTGGTGGTATATTGTCATTTTGTGGATTTACCATACATATATCAGTAACAGAACCTATTGCGCCGCTAATATAAGCTTTTTCCCAACCTTTTTTTAATACAAAATCTATGATTTCATTTTTTATATCACCATTTCTTGGAATATTAAGTATATATAGCATGATTATTCTCTCCAATAAACATAGTATTTATTTATTTACTTTTTTAATAGCTTGGCTTGCTGCAATTAGCAATGGATCATAAACTGGTGCTACTGGCGGAGCATACACTAAATCTAGCTCATTTAAATCATTAACCGTCATGTTTGCTGTTATTGCTGCAACTAATACATTTATTCTTCCGGCTACAGATTCACTGCCGATAGCTTGTGCACCTAATATCTTACCGGTTGTACGTTCAAATACAAGGTAAATGTGATTCTCTTTCCCGCCAACATAATAAGATGCTTTATCATTTTTTGTTATACTTATTGAGACTGGATTGTAACCATTGTTTCTTGCTTGTTCTATAGTTAATCCAGTGGAAGCGATGTAGAAATCAAAAACCTTTGTTACCTGAGAAGATAGAATGCCTCTGAATTTTTGGTTTTCTCCGACAATATTAGCGCCAACAAGTTTTCCTTGTTTGTTTGCTGTTGTTCCTAATGGAACATATGTAAATGTATTGGTAATAATATTTTTCATTTGAACGCAATCCCCAGCTGAATATATAGATTTATCGCTTGTTCTCATATAATCATCTACGACTATACCGCCTTTATAACCAATCTCAAGTCCTGCATCTTCAGCAATACGTGAGTTAGGTTTTACTCCTATTGAAAATACAATAAGGTCTATATCTATCTTCTCTTCTTTTGTAGTTACAAGCCCTGTTACTCTACCATCCTCTACTAGAATATCTTGAATACCATTGTTTGTTAATACCTTAATACCATTCGCTTCAATATGTTCTAATAACATTTGAACATAATTATCATTAATAAAGCCAAGTATCTTTGGAGATAATTCGAATACAGTGACTTCAATATCGTTTATTGATAATTGTTCTGCAACTTCAAGACCTATTAATCCGCCGCCTATGATAGCAGCCTTTTTCACATTGTTCTTTCTGATATAATTTTTTATAGCGGTTCCATCTTCTAGATTTCTTAATGTATATATACCTTCTGTATTTACATCTGCAAACTCTGGAATAATAGGACTTGCCCCAGTAGCAATGACAAGCGAATCATATCTTATATCTTCTTTGCCGTTACAACTTGATACTGTTATTGTTTTATTATCTCTGTTGATAGCAGTTACTTTACATCCTGTATAAACATCTATATTCCTCTTTTTTTTGAGAGTCTCTGCGTTTATTGCTACTAGATCCTCTTTTTCATTAATCATGTTTCCAAGGAAATAAGGTAAGCCACATGCACCTATACTTATATTTTCTGTTTTTTCGAATACAGATATTTTAATATTTTTGTTACCTCTCCTTGCTCTTGAAGCTGCACTAAGACCAGCTGCATTACCGCCGATTACGACTATGTGTTTTTCCATTACCTCACTCCATATCTGTCTATAACACCTAGATCATTCATCAGTTTTTCCAGATCACGGTATTTCTGGCCGGTAAATTCCAAATATGGTTTACGCAAATGTCCTCCTGGCAAACCTAATATTTTAAGAGCTGCTTTTATAACTATAGGATTTGTTAATTGATACAAGCTTTCTATTAATGGATAATATTTAAAGTAAAGATTTCTACAGTCTTTCATTTTTTCAACAGAATCCCAAGGTCTGGAAAACGTCGCTACTTCTTCAGGAATAATGTTGCCGCCTATGTTAGCAGTTCCGTGACCTCCTACTGCTAATGTCGGGATAACTATTGAATAATCTGTATAATCACAACACAAAAGGTTAACTTGATTACCACATAACCTTTTAACGTTTACTAACTGTGAAACTTTTGGCATTGCTTCTTTATCAACTATAAAATTACTATTATTTGCTGCAAGTTTTGCAATGGTCTTTGGTTCAATATTTACACCCACTCTTGAAGGATTATTGTAAATACCACAAGGGATTTTAATAGAGCTCATACATGTATTTAAATGCTCATATACTGCTGTTTGAGGTATGAGAAGATATGGCGGTACTGTAAATATTACACCATCTGCACCTTCATGTTCTAAAAATTTTGCAAATTCAACACTCTGATTTGTAGATGCCGCAGAAGCATTGAAGTATACAGGTATTTTATTTTTTGTCATTTTAATAACTTCTTTGACTATACTCTTTTTCTCTTCGATGGATAACAATGTAACTTCACCGGCAGAACCCAGTATAAATAGTTGCGAAGTTCCGTATCTGATTTGCCTTTCTATCAGGATTTCAAATCCTGAATAGTCAATTGAACCGTTGGCTTTAAATGGTGTTGGCATGGCCACCCATGAGCCAGTAGGTTTTTTAACCATTTGATCACCTCATTTATTTTATTGTAAAACTGCATGTGATAATCATATTATATATTCTTGCTAAAGTTATTTCTGTAATTAATAAAACATTGTATATTATGTTACATTGGATTATATTTTATGTCATTAAGTCTATATGAACCTAGTAAAAACAATTAAATTCCTATATTTTAAAATAAAAATAAGTGTAACTGGAAACCATGCTTTAATGGTTTTTAGTTACACTTTCAGAATTAAAAAGAGCTCTGCATAACTAACTATGCAGAAATTCTAAGTGCGTTTTTAACTTAATGACATTAGGATTTTACAGTGGAGCCTCTTTCAATCAACGTAGGCAAAGTAGAATAAGACTGAACCTGAAGATTAGGATTCTTAATCTTTCTTAGTAATGTCTTAGCAGCCTGATAACCCATATCAAAAACATCAATATTAACTACAGATAACATAGGCTCAGTGATACGAGAATAAGGATAATCATCAAAAGTGATTACAGATATATCATCAGGTATCTTGAAATCATTGTATTTAATAGCGTTTACTACACCAAGGGCTATATTGTTATTAGCACAGATTACAGTATCAGGTGTCTTTTTCTCTCGGAGTATCTTATGCATCACTTCAAAACTCATCTCCTTGGAAGAATCCGTATATTCATTATGAAGTAGAGTTCCGTGACTGCGATTTATAATGGTTCTTGCACCTTCCAAACGATGAGCAGATATTTGATCATCTTCAGCTCCGCCTATGAAAGCTATCTTGTTGTAACCCAATTCAATAACATGTTTTGCTGTGATTTCTCCAGATAAATAATTGTTAATATCAACCCAGCATAAAGCGCTGTTATAATCTGGCTTGCCTATAAGCATATGAGGAAAATTGGACTTTGTTATAACACTTTCTATGGTAGGGTCAAATGCCGAGGCATGAATAATGATACCATCAGCACTTTTTTGATAGATTATTTTATCAATGAGCTTAGATATATCTTCCTCAGAATTAGAACTTACAAGAGTCAGGTTATAGTCTTTTTTTGCAAGAGCTTCCTGGATTCCACACATAATTTCAAAAGAATGGGGATTAGTAAAAGCTACATTCTTTTCAATTTTCATCATATAAACGATATTCTTTGTCGCCTGTCTAGCAAAATTCCTTGCTCTTGTATTAGGATAATAGTGTAATTTTTTCATGACAGCTTCAACCTTCTCTGTCGTAGCGGCTGATATTGGAGAGGATTTATTTATAATCTTAGATACTGTTGAGATGGATACTCCAGCTTCTCGTGCCACATCTTTTATGGTTGCCATAAGATCAATCCTTTCTATTTTTAGGAAAACATTATACTTAAATAGTACAACGTTTTCCTAAAAAAGTCAAGCTAAATATAGCTATTTTGTTGACATTTATAATATGTGAGTGTATAATTAGTGTAAAATTACCAATTAATCTATATTTAATATTCAAGTTGATAAGGAAAACACTTTCCTTGATTGGTAAAAAAATATGTCTTTGAAATATTCCCAGTTTTAACGTATTTCAAACTCTAGAAATTAATCGACCTCCAAGTATAGCTTTAACTAGAGTTTCAAATAAATAAGTAAATAACATTAACTTATAGGAGGATTTTAGAATGAAGAAGAAAATAGTAGCTTTTTTCATGGTTATGATGTGTGTAGTTTGTCAGTTGAATGTTCCAGTTAGTGCTAGTACTTCGGCACTTGGACCTGTTACACCTAAGGATGTGGTATATCAGATTATTACTGACCGTTTTGCAGATGGTGACCCATCAAATAATGTACCATCATCAGCTCAGCTATTTGATGATAGTAATAACGATAATAAAGGTGATGGAGATGACTTAAAGCTCTATCAAGGGGGAGACTTTCAAGGAATAATTGATAAAATACCTTATTTAAAAGGTATGGGTGTAACTGCAGTTTGGATTAGTGCACCTTATGAAAATCGTGACACACCTATTATTGACTATCAACCAGGTGGAAGTCAAGATATATGGACTAGTTTCCACGGTTATCATGTAAGAAACTATTTTGCAACTAATAAACACTTTGGATCAATGAAGAAGTTTGAACAATTAAGAGATGCCCTACATGCTAATGGAATCAAACTTGTAATTGATTTTGTAACAAATCATAGTAGTCGTTGGTTGAATCCAACAGATAATTTCAGCCCTGAAGATGGAAAACTATATGAACCTGATAAGGATTCTAATGGTAATTACGTATTTGATGCTAATGGAGAACCAGTGGATCTTAATGGTGACGGTCAATTAGAGAATCTATTGGCAGACCCACATAATGATACACAAGGATTTTTCCATGGTCTAGGAGACAGAGGTGGAGATACATCATCATTTGGTTTCAGACATAAAGAGTTAGGTTCATTAGCTGATTATTCTCAAGAAAATGGTGTTGTAGTAGAGTACTTAGAAAAAGCAGCTCAATTCTGGGTTGATAAAGGAATTGATGGACTTAGACATGATGCGACTTTACATATGAATCCTGCATTTGTAAAAGGTCTAAAAGATAGTATTGACAGTAAGAGTAACGGACCTTTGACACACTTTGGAGAATTCTTCATTGGTAGACCTGATCCAAAATATGATGAGTATCAATCATTCCCAGATAGAACTGGTGTCAATAACCTTGACTTTGAGTTTTTTAGATGTATAACTAGTACATTTGGAGATTTCAGTACCAGCATGGCTGATTTTGGTAATATGTTATGTTATACAACTAGTGATTACACTTATGAAAATCAAACAGTTACTTTCCTTGATAATCATGATGTAACTAGATTCGGTTATTATCAAGCACGTAGAGAAGTTTACAATGCAGCATTGGTAGCGCTTCTTACATCAAGAGGAACTCCTAATATCTACTATGGTACAGAACAGTATATGACACCTAACACAAATAGTGATGTTGGGGGAAGAATGTTCATGGAAGTAGATTCAAGTTTCAATACATCTACAGATGCTTATAACATCATCAAGAACATGTCAGACCTAAGACAAGAAAATGATGCATTGGCTTATGGAACAACACAAATACTTTATTCAAATAATGATGTATTAGTTATGACACGTAAGTTCTTTGATAAAGAAGTATTAATAGCTATAAATCGTCAGCCTGACAATTCAGTGGCAGTTAATACTAATGTAACTACTGGTTTTGCAGATGGTAATTATAATGATGAACTTAATGGCATAATGAAAGCCTGCGGAATCGTAGTTTCAAATGGTGGTAAAGTGTATGTAGGTACGTTACCAGGAGGATATGCAGGTGTATGGTCTTATAATCCTAACAATAACGGACCTAAGATCGGTAATGTTATGTCAACTATGGGGCGTGCAGGAAACAAAGTTTATATCTATGGAAATAACTTAGATGGAAACGTTGATGTGAAATTTGATAATGTAAGTGCATCAGTTGTTTCAAATACAGCAAATTATATAGAAGCTATAGTACCTAATGTAGCTGCTGGTGAAGTTAATATTACAGTTACAAATAATGGAAGTACAAGTAATACTTTTGGATATACAGTTTTATCTGGTGACCAAGTACAGACTATATTCCGTGTGAATGCCAATACTGGTTTTGGTGATACAATTCATGTTGTAGGTAGTATTCCAGAGCTAGGTAATTGGGATACCAACAAGTGTACAGAAGCTATGATGAATCCTAACTATCCACAATGGTTCTTACCAGTTAGTGTACCAGCCAATACTTCTTTTGAATTCAAATTCATTAAAAAAGATGCCAATGGTAATGTAACTTGGGAATCAGGGTCTAACAGAGTATTTACTTCTACATCCGATATTAACGGTACATCTGAAACACCTGTTTATAATTGGAACTAGGTAATAAAGAAAGCATGTAAATTAAAGCATTTCACTAGAAGCCATAGTGAAATGCTTACAATCACAAAATGGGAGGCATTAACATGAAAAAATTATTAGCTATCTTACTGATTGCCACTCTATGCATGAGTACTATTGTAGGTTGTGGCAAGAAAAAAGAGGAAGACAAAGATACTACTACAAATTTAGAAAGTGAGAACACTTCGGGGGATAAGAAAGAAGAAGCTAAAGAACCAACACATATTAAAATCTGGTACGAAACACAAGAGGCCATAGCTGAAGAACTTCAAAAAGAACTTGATAAATTGGCTCCAGAGATAGTTGTATCTGTTGAAAGAAAAGAAAAGTTGACAGAGACTCTAAAACTTGTTGGAAATGATCCAAGTAGTGCACCTGATATGTATTTCTTTGCACATGACAAGATAGGAATATTTGCTGAAATGGGTATTTTATCACCTATTACCAACTTCATTCCTGAATCAACATTTGATGATTTTATACCTATGACTGTCAGCGCAGCTACTTATAAAGATCAAATCTATCAATTACCTATTTACTTTGAATCTTTGTTGTTCATGTATAACAAAGCTCTTATGAAAGAGGCTCCAAGAACAACTGATGATTTATTGGCTTATATGGAAGTTAATACAAAAGATGGTAATTATGGATTTGTTGAGCAGCATAGTACAGCTTATTTTACTGTAGGATGGATTCATGCTTATGATGGATTCGTTATCAACGATAAAGCTGAACCAGGTCTTGATCTTAAAGAAACAAAAGATGCTATCAAATATCATAAACAATTTGTAAAATATATGCCAATAGATGGTGATTATAATACCATGACTACATTATTCAAAGAAGGTAAGGCTCATTCTACTATTGGTGGACCATGGTTAATTCCAGACCTAGTAGAGAATGGAATTGATATTGGTATAGCTCCTATGCCTGTTGTAAATGAAACATTAAAAGCTATCAGTCCATTTGCTGGTATCCAAGGTATATGTGTATTAAAAGGAGCAGAAAGCAAGAAGGAAGCAGTAGCGAAAGTTCTAGAACAGTTATCTAAACCTGATATAGGTATCAACTTAGCAAAAGCTATTGGTTCAGCACCAGTAAACAATAACTGTTATGAGGATGATGCAGTCAAGAGTAATGAGATCGTCATGACACTTAAAAAAGCTTCTGCAACAGCAGTACCAATGCCTAACGTACCAGAAATGGATGTTATGTGGGCTATAACTGAGAATCTATTATCAAGTGTAAATAAAGGGGATGCAGATCCTGTGACAGCTTCAGATGAAGCTCAGAAAAAAGCACTGGAACAGATTGAAGCTATGAAATAAATAATACAGAAGGGGTATCCCCCTTCTGTATACCAATATGAGTATAAGTGACATTAAGGCAGGTGTGCAGAAATGAAAAAAAGAGGTTACAAGAAGATTATTCCATATATATATTCTTTTCCTGGTTTGGCATTAATAGGTCTTATGATTGTTTTTCCTATCCTCTATACTGGATATATCTCTCTTACCAATATGAATGTATATCATTGGTTTGATTTTCAAGTAATTGGATTTCAGAATTATATGAAAGCATTATTTGTACTAGATACAGGATTCCTTACTGCTTTTGGTAGAACGATTATATGGACTATTGTCAACATGGTATTACAGATGGTTATAGCTTTTATTATAGCAAGTTTATTGAATGTGGAAGGTCTTAGATTAAAAGGGTTGTACAAGACCATACTTATGTTTCCTTGGGCAATGCCTGGGTACATATCTATTCTTTTATGGAAAATGGGAATGTTTAATACAGAATTCGGGTTATTGAATCATTGGCTTAATAAGCTGGGTTTTGCTAATGTACACTGGTTAAACAGTAATAATATAGCTTTTGCTTCTTCGGTTATGGTTAATCTGTGGTTGGCATTACCTTTTATGATTATGATTATAGATGGAGCATTACAAAGTATTGATAAAGCATACTACGAAAGCGCAACAATTGAGGGTGCAGGTTATTTCAGCAAGGCAAGAAAAATTACAATACCCCTGTTAAGACCTATTATTGCACCAGCGGTTGTTATTACTATATTTACTACTTTCAAGCAGTTTGATATTATCTATCTGCTAACACAGCAACAAGGTTCTAAGACAGGAGCGGATATTCATACAATCATTACTTATACATATGAAAAAGCTTTTGTTACCAACAATTATGGGTACAGTTCAGCAATATCCATAATTATATTTATGATATTGATTATATTCTCGTTGACCATTCGAGGCAGATTAAAAGGAGGAGATGTAGATGCATAGAAGAACAAAACATAGAATCAAGATGAGTTTGCTCAATCTATTTTTTATTGTTGCATGCCTATTATGCATTGTACCTATTCTTTACACTTTATCTGTATCCCTGAATGGTACTAACAATATATTGAGTGGATCTTTTTCTTTTGTACCTAAGGAGTTTACACTTGATAATTATAAAGCAGTGTTATTTAACAAGCCATATCTCTTATGGTTGAAAAACACATTAATATTGGTTGTGGCTACAGTTACTATATCATTAGCGGTAGCTATACCAGCTGCCTATGCTTTTTCCAGATTTAGATTCATTGGAAGGAAAACTATTTTGTATATATTGATTATACTTAATGCCTTTCCATCAATCTTATCCATGTTTGCCATATACCGTATATTGATGCCTATGAAATTAGTGAATTCTTATCTTGGATTGATCTTGATATATGTGGGAACCATGGCTATATTTGGTCTTTGGAACATGAAAGGTTATTTTGATACGATACCTATAGAGATTGAAGAAGCGGGTAAAATAGACGGAGCTAATGATTTTCAGCTGGTAACTAAGTTGATTCTGCCATTAGCTAAGCCATCAATTATAGTTACAGCGGTTATGATTATTATCTTTGTATGGAATGAATACATATTCGCAGTTACTTTTATGACAGGTGCAGAAAAATATACTTTAGCTGCTGGATTATATGCTCTTCAAGCAACCCAGTATACACGTAATTGGCCTATTTTCTCGGCTGCATCACTATTAACAGCTATTCCTATACTAATTATTTTTCTGGTAATACAGAGAAATATGGTTTCTGGACTTACAGCAGGTGGTGTAAAAGGATAATTTTTCAGTAATATTTATAGAGGAGGATACAGATGAATTATGAAGCAGTATTGCATATACCCCTTTCTAATTATGCTCATGGCATAGATGAAGAGAATGTCGTATTTAGAATACGGACAGCAAGGGATGATATAAAAAGTTGCATACTACACTATGGGGATAGAGCTTGCCGTGTAAATCCAGTTATTTTTAACAGTGAACCCATGAAGGTAGTTGCACAAGATGAATTATACGATTATTATGAAGTTGTTCTACACTCACCATATACACGTATATGTTACTATTTTGAATTAAGTGATGGAGTAGAAAGTAAGTATTATTATTATGATATGTTCATGAATACCCTGCCAATAGAGCGTTCAGAATTCTATCAGTTACCTTTTAATAGAAGAGAGGATATTGCAACTATTCCATCATGGGTACAAGATGCAGTAGTCTATAATATATTTCCTGATAGTTTTGCTACTGCTAAAGGGTATATTAGTAATAAAAAAGGTGAAGCCAAGTTTTCACATCATACTACCTATAGTATGCGTGGAGGAACTTTGAAAGGAATAAAGGAGAATATACCTTATTTCTTAGATTTGGGTGTTAATTGTATTTATATGAATCCAATCTTTGTGGCTGGAGAGTGGCACAAATATGACTTGATCGGTTACTATAACATTGATCCATGTTTTGGTACCAATGAAGATTTTAAGGAATTAGTTGATGCTTGTCATGACAACGATATACGAGTAATCATTGATGGAGTATTCAATCATTGTGGCTGGCATTTCTTTGCATTTGAAGATGTATTGGAAAAAGGAGAAGCTTCTAAGTATAAAGATTGGTTTTATGGATTGAAATACCCTGTGGAATATCCGGATAGCCAAGAAGACATACCTACATATGATTGTTTTGCTTATGAGCGTAAAATGCCTAAGATGAATACATCTAATGAAGAGGTAATCGAGTATTTCTTAGATGTGTGTAAGTATTGGACTGAGAGTTATGGGATTGATGGATGGCGACTAGATGTAGCCAGTGAGGTAGATGATACTTTCTGGCGTGAATTCCGTAAGACTGCCAAATCAATTAACCCAGACTGTTTTATCATAGGTGAAGTATGGGAGTCTGCTCAGCATTGGTTGTTAGGAGATCAATTCGATTCTTCCATGAATTATGATATGCGTAAAAATTGCCGAGATTTCTTTGCAGTTGATACATTAGACAGTTATGGATTTGATAGTAGAGTGACAGCCATGCTCATGCGTTATAATAAGAATATAGTTCATGGACAGTTGAATCTACTAGATAGCCATGATGTACCTAGATTTTTATCTATATGTCAGGAAGATATGAAACGATTTAAATTGTCTGTAATATTCCAAATGACATTTTTAGGTGTACCTATGGTATTTTATGGTGACGAGAAAGGTCTAGTTGGTATAAAAGAACATGAGTATAGAAGACCAATGAGCTGGGATAAAGAAGAAGGAGCAGAGATATACAGCTTCTATCAGGATATCATTAAGTTAAGACGTAACAAGGATACACTGAAATATGGTGATTATAAAACAATCATGGCAGAAAGAAATAGTGGAGTATACGCATTTAAGAGATGCCATGATGATGAAGAAACTTATGTAATACTTAATCGTAGTGAAGAGAGTATAGCTATAGATAATGTTATTGGCGATACCAATTATAATATTGATTTATCTAGTAATGAAGATTGCAAAATGGTAGAGCCTTGGGGATTCGTTATTGTTAGTAAGAGCTGTTGATATTATATAAATATAAATTTAATATAAAATTATTAGAATAAGGGCTTGTCTATATTTAGCCCTTATTTTTAGTGGAAAAAATATCCACAGAACTATTTAGGTAGTATTTATATAACATTAATGTTAAAATATTAAACAATGATATTTATATGTAATGTTAGTTTCAAGAAAGATTTCATAAAAGGGGAATATGTAGTGCAAAGATATAGAAAATTAATTGGTTTTGTGAGTTTAATGCTAATCATTATTAGCCTAATTTGTAATATATTTTATTATAAAGCCCAACAATTAGAAGAACCTATTATTCTAGAACATTATATTGAAGATAAATTGTATGAAAACAAAGATGTGAACCTGACATTTTATTTTATTACTAATTTGACTGATAAAAGCAAATTGTTGAATGTCTATTTTCCAGAACAAGATTTGTTATGCTACGTTGATTATAGACAGGAGTATGAGTCAAGATACTATAGAGTCAATATAGTTAATCTTAACCTCATGTATGATGACTTGAAATTTAATGAAAATGGTGTAGTTGTTTTGGAAGATGCAGTCATTACATATAATAATGGTTTAACTCAAAATGTAGATATAGGGAAAATTATATTATCTCTTGATAGAGAAAGAAGTTTAGATTCTACTATGTCAGGAGTAAGTACCTCAGGACAATCAATAGAATGTTTTAAGCTGGATAATAGTATTATAATAAATAAGATTACTTCCAGACTATATGATGAAACTAATGATTTTGTATATATGAATTTTGTTGATAGGACTATAAGTAATATGGGTTTTCCAGCAGAAAATGTTGATATTCATGATGAAAAAGAGAATAGAATTTTTTCACATATGAATGAATTACCATTACCACATGAGGCAATTAATTATGTGGAAGTATGGAGCTACGTTAAACCAGAAGATGAAAGGAAATTCAATATATATGAACTTTGTTATACTTTAGAATATACATATAAAAATGGAACAGAGGGTAAAGAAGATTTACTGAATATAAGGCATATTCCATGTTTCACAGAAAAATTAATATCAGATCTGGTGAAAATAAAAAGAGATTAATATGAAATAATACGAAAAGAAAGAAGGAAGATGATGAAAAAAAATAAGAAGAAAATACTGATTTTTGGAGTCATAGCATGTATATTTAGTCTGATACTTAATATTGTAAATATACAAGTACACAAGATCAGTGAACCCATAGTATTAGAGCATTACTTAGAAGTATCATTACATGATGAAATTGATCTTAGTATTAATTACATAACCAATAGAAGAGATAGTATTAAAATCAATAGAATCTATTTCCCTAAATATGATCTTACTTTTTATGATAAGAACTTTCAAGATACTAATAGTTTAAAATACTATAATAGTAATACAGCTGTTCTTAATACTCGCTTGAATTTAGATCAGCAAAAAGAATATGAGGAAATGGATAATATTATCTTAGAAGATGCAGTCATTACGTATAATAATGGGTTGGAACAAAATATAGATATTGGGAAGATTATTATCAATAACAATAAAGAAAAAGGTTTGCATAGTACAATGAGTAGTTCTTCTAGTACAGGATTTTCTAAGACAGTGTTTGAACTTGATAACAGTATAATTATTAACGATATTACATCCGAGCTTTATGAAGAGACACATAATTTTGTTAAAATGAATCTAGTTACTAATGATGAGTTAGACAATACTTTAGTAAATATATCAAAGGAGACCGATAAAGACAAGATTATGGAAATGGAGAATAATTACCATAATAATCAAAAGGATATAGTGTGTTATCCTGTAGATGAACTACAACTACCATTCCAAGCCTATAATACCTTAAGTGTTAATACTAATTTTGAAATGTTGGATAATGATTGTAAGTACAATGTTTATGACATTAGATATACATTGCTTTCTACCGATGAAAATGGTAATGAGGGTAGTCAGAGTCTGTATAACATAAGGTATTCACCATATTTTACAGATAAATTAGTTAAAGAACTTGTTAAGAAAAGGGGATTATAGGATGGGTAAACATTTTGGAACAATTGTATGGGGGATAGTGTTCATACTAATTAATATAAACATTGGTTTTATCGATATTTTGCCAAATGTTGTAGGATATATACTTATTACAAGTGCTGTATCAAAGTTATATGATAAGACAAAAATTAAGGAATTTCATATTGCAACTTATGTAGGTTCAGTATGTGCAGTTGTACGTATTATTACTTTTTTCTTCTTCTTGAGCCAAAATTCAGAAGTCACTATATTATCAACAGCCATTGGTACCATAGTACAATTACTAATATTAGTATTAGGATTTTATTTGTATGAAGCTGTAATTAAACTGTTAGAAAAAGAGAAAGCCCAATTAGTGGAGCAGATAAAAAGTGGTCGTAACTTTTTTCTATATGTGCAGCTAATAGCAAGTTTTGTTATGACTTTCAGTCTCAATGTAGCAGAAGGAACAGCGATTACGATGAATTTTATATGTGCTTGTGCAATGATAATAACTATGATTGTCTGGGCAGTCAATATTAATACTGTCAGGAAATATTTTAATGGACAGTTAAAAACTGAGAATGAAGATAATTATTTGGGGTAAGGTGATATGTTTGTTTACACAGATAAAGAAACATAAATATTTCTATTTAGCTGTTGGAATAGTGGTTTTAATATTAGCTTTTAATATTTTTACTGCATATAGAAGATTAATTCCTGAACCAATATTTTTAGAACATTACTATGAAGGATATTATGAGCATTTTTATGATAGATTTTTTCTAGAATATATTGATAATAACAATAGTAATAAAAATATCAGCAACGTATATTTTCCAGAAGTTAATATAAAGTTATTTGCTGAACCATACTATGAGTATAACTATAATTACTATACACATAAAATAGTAAATTTTCCATTAGCAGTGTCAAAAGATGATATATTTTTTGACTTAGAAAAAGTTGAATTGAATAGAGCTATCATCTCTTATACAGATTCATCCACGCAAGAGGTTGATTTAGGTCGAATTATTTTATATCGTGAGAAGAAAGAAACACAAGGATTAATACCTATAGTAAGTCACGTAGGTTTACCTAAGGAGAGGTCAGAAAACAGTTATGAGATAGATGGAGAGATATTAGTAAAAGATATTCAAGCTGATCTACAAGAACAACTATCTGATATTATAGATATGGATGTAAATACTTTAGATAATAATATTTCTATAAATATGGCTGTGCTAAAACCAGATGATGAACGTAAATTCAACGTATATGATATATGCTATCATATGGTTTATAAGAATATGGGTGGTGAAACCTATATAATACCGCTGGGTCCTGTAGGTTATAATCCTTTCTTTACGGAGGAAGAAATAATGAGGTATGTAAAGTATAATAAGTATAGTAGAAAACAGCTATTATTGAAGGAACAATAAGTATATATTAAGAGGTGTCACATGAAGAAATATAAAAAATATATATTAATACTTATTGCACTAGTAATTATAATACAGATTATTAACTTTAGCATACCTAGAAAACTACAAGATATACTTTCAATATCATCTAATACTGTAGTTAATTATTGTGGTGTTTACGTTACTGATTATAAACCTAATGGTGGTATGGATAATAGTAATGTTAAACTGACAATTGAACAATTCCAAGATATCATGGAAATAATGAAGAAAACAAAATATCATAAAACTTTCAACCCTGATTACCATTCATCTGATACAGCTGGATTTTATTTTATGAATTTTACGTATTTAATAAATGATACTAAAAAAGTTAGAAGAATGACTTTTTCAAAAGATGGTTATATTGAGATTAGTGGTAAAAGTTCTTATATATCTTTCAATCAAAATGAATCAGAAAAGTTAGCAGAAGAAGTATACGAATATATCAATAATATTGTGACTCATGATTAAAGCGATAAATACTTTTTTGACCTACATTCAATAAACTGATTTATTCACATTCATAAAGACCAGATTATTTGACAGAACATATGTTTGCATTACTGCCATAATTTTGATATAATATAGATGGTGATTATATGAAGAAGAATATAATAGAAAAATTACAAGTATTAGCTGATGCAGCTAAGTATGATGTTTCATGTGCTTCTAGTGGTGTTAATCGAAAGAATACAGGTAAGATAGGAAGTTCGCAAGCTAGTGGTATATGTCATACTTGGGCGTCTGATGGTAGATGTGTATCCTTATTAAAAATATTACTTAGCAATTATTGCGTATATGATTGTGAATACTGTGTTAATAGATTGAGTAATGATGTACAAAGAGCTAGTTTCACACCGGAAGAAGTAGCTGAACTTACTATTGAATTTTATAGAAGAAACTATATAGAAGGTCTATTCTTAAGCTCAGCTGTTGAAAAAAATCCTAATCACACAATGGAGAAGATTGTCAAGACTCTACTTATACTTAGAAATCACTATGGATTTTCTGGTTATATTCATGTAAAAGCTATACCAGGAGCAGATAAGATACTTATTAAGCAAGCAGGAGAGCTTGCAGATAGGATGAGCGTTAATATAGAATTACCAACAGAAGATGGACTAAAATTATTAGCACCTCAAAAAACAATGAAGAAATTATTCTTACCCATGAATCAAATAAAAGATGAGATAAATAAATCAAGTTACGAAGTAGCTCGTTACAAACATGCCAAAAAATTCGTTCCAGCAGGTCAATCTACTCAGATGATTGTAGGAGCTACCAGTGAAAGTGATTTGTCAATGTTAAGCATAACTGATCAATTATATAAAAGATTCAAGTTAAAAAGAGTATATTTTTCTGCATATGTACCTGTCAATAAAGGTGGTAACCTACCTGCCATAAGTGCAACTACAACACCAATGCTTAGGGAACACAGGTTATATCAAGCAGATTGGCTATTGAGATTCTATAAATTTGAAGCAAAAGAATTACTGGATAACAGCAATCCCAATTTTGATTTGGACTATGATCCTAAGATGATATGGGCACTTAGAAATATTGGTGAATTCCCAAAAGAAGTAAACAAAGTATCGGTAAACGAATTATTAAGAATTCCTGGGATTGGAATGATTTCAGCTAGAAGAATACTAAAACAAAGAAAAGTAAGAATAATTACTTATGAAGATTTGAAAAAAATGGGAGTGGTATTGAAAAGAGCTAGATTTTTTGTCACATGCAACGGAAAGTATTACGGAGAAAAAAATCTTGATCCAGAGACTATTAAAACCATCTTGAATCCTTTACCACCTTATGAACAACTTACTTTGAAAATATAAATACATCAAATAGAATTAAGCAATTTTTATGAGACAGCCATTCTTATGTTCTATTAGGATGATAACAAGTCAAAATATATTGAACCTATTGAAATCGGAATAGATGGTTAAATTTAATATATAGCAATAATTAATAAAGGATTGATAATATGGTGTATTTACATGATGGAACATTTAATGGACTCTTAACTTGTGTATACGAACATTATTATACTGAAAAAGCTAATGGAATATATTATGAAAATAGATATGAAATACAACTATTAGAACAAGAAGTTAATATTGCTACTGATGATAAAAAAGCAGGTAAAGTATATGATGCCATATGGAATAAGATATCCGATGAAGCTATGAAAAACGTCTATTATACCTTTTTATCCGATGATTACAAAAAAGACTGCTATATATTAAAATATCTGGAATTAGGATTTAAGATGGGTTATAAAATAGACAACGACCATACTCATAAAGATGTTCTGAATGTCCATAACCTATCTTCCAAAGTATCAAAGGAAAGGCATAGATTGTTAGGTTTGTTAAGATTCCAAGAGGTGGGAGATGTGCTGTATGCACCGTTAACGCCTGACAATGATGTTATTGAATTACTTGCTGACCATTTTGCGGATCGAATGAAAAATGAGAAATTTATTATCCATGATAAAAAGCGTAATAAAGCAGTTATATATAATAAAAGAGAATGGATGATAACAGACTTTGAGTATCAGGAAGATATAGCTATTTCAGAGAGAGAAAGAAATTTTCAAGAAATGTGGAAAGGCTATTTTGAGCATATAGGAATTAAGGAGAGAAAAAATCTTGTATTACAAAGACAATTCGTTCCCACTAGATACAGGAAAAATATTGTTGAGTTCAATAAATAAATCATTACTATTAAATAAATCTAAATAAACGCTATATGCTCTTGGTAAGAAAGTTTATACTTCTTTATTATTGATAATTAAATATATTTTTGTATTGTGTGGAATTAAAATTCTATATTAGATGTTAATATGTATAAATAAATTAAAAAGGAAATACCGCTATACATACAGGTACATGTGTACAACTTTTATCACAATATACACAGTGTATGCAATTAGTACAATTTTCGCAATTGCTACAATAATTATTACTGGGACAATGTCCTGAATTTTCACAAACAATAACATAAGATATATTTCCTGATTTAATAATGTCCAAAATAAATACCTCCTAGTGTTAAATATAATATTTTCAATTATATAATAATTGTATTTTAATGTCAAATAAAAAATACAAATAGCTTTTTTTTTGGATAAATATGATATAAATTTACAAATAATACTACATGAGTTATATTAATATATGATATAGTACATATAGATTAAATATACACTATATTAAATATACACTAAGAGAGGAGGCTTAAGTATGGATGTGATTAAATCGGGAACAATATCTTATATGATTATTTGTGAAAATTCTGGTTGTAGTAATTGTACGAATACAACACCACCCCCTTGTACCTATTGTGATAAAGGATGCGTACATGTACCTGTTTGTGTTCCTGCTAATGTTGATACCTGTGTTGGTGTAAAATTCTAGTGATTTTAAAATATTAGTCTTATTCAATGAAATAAGACTAATATTTTAAACTATAAAAATTAATATTAAATAATTAAAGGGATGATAATATGAGATATAAGCAATCTATATTTAATATAGAAATAGATAATATAGAAAATGGCAAGAAGTTATTTTTCAACTCATCTAATTGCTCTTATGTTGTATTAGATGAAAAATACATAGATTATTTATATAATGTTGATACTAAAAATATTAATATTAGAGAGGATGAAATAGGAAGAAAGCTTTATGAGCAAGGGTTTATTGTGAATTATGAATTAGATGAAATTGAATTAATTAAATTTAAAAGTAATTTAGCTAAATATCAGCAGAAAAGTTATAATTATACTATAGCACTAACATTAGATTGTAATATGGCTTGTCCATATTGTTATGAAAAAAAGAATAATATATATATGAGTAAAGAGGTTAGTGATAAAATTATTGACCATATTGATAAGCAAATAATATCTGGTATTAAAAATATTAGTATCACATGGTATGGTGGAGAACCACTATTAGCTATTGATTTAATTAAAAAAATGAGTAAAAAAATTATAAGTATGTGTAACGAAAAAGAACTAAATTATACTGCTAATATAGTAACAAATGGATTACTATTAACTGAGGAAATGGCTAAGACATTATTAGAATATAAAGTTACATTTGCACAAGTAACTATTGATGGATTAGAAAAAACTCATAATAATCGACGAATAACTATAGATGGATCTAATAGCTTTAAAACAATTATAAAGAATATAAAAAATGCATGCAATATTATAAGTATAGCTGTGAGGATAAATACTGATATAGATAATCAAAATGAAATTCCACAATTAATAACATATTTACATTCTGTATTACCAAATGATAGAGTAAAAATTTATGTTGCACCTGTTGAAGATAAGAAAAATGATGGGTATGAAGGTTGTTTGAATTTTATTGATTTTGCTAATTTTCAAACTAATATATTCAATAGTTTTTTAACAAAAGAAAGTGTTAATAAATTTTTTCCAAGCCCAATATCTGTTGCTTGTGGTGCACAATGTATTAATTCAGCTGTTATTGATCCTAATGGTGACGTGTTTAAATGTTGGGAACAAGTAGGCCTCACTAAATTTAAAATTGGTAATATTGTAGAAGGAGACAACAATGTAATAAATTTAATAAAATTTGTAAATATGGAAATACCTCATGAATGTTATAAATGTAAATTCTTACCATTATGTTTGGGCGGTTGTCCTCATGCTAGAATGTATAATAATAATAGTGCTGCATGCACAAGAAATGCAGCATCTATAAAAACTATTTTGTTAAAATACTATAATGCTTGGTGCGATAAAAAAATAACTGAAGGTTGAAATGATATGATAAGAAAAATAGTATCAAATAATAAGTTGAAGATTTTTAATATATTTGTTATACATACAATACTAGAAATAAGTTCATTAATATTACCTATTTTATTATCAAAATTTATAGATACAGTTATGGTGTTGGATAAAAAAGGGGATTTTGTACATTATATTATTTTAATAGGGTTATTAGTGATTTTCCAAGTTGTTTTATACTATATTTTAACTATTGTTTCTACAAAATTAAATAATATATTAGCTGTAAATTTAAAAAAAGATATTTTTCTTCATCTTTTTAGGACCTCGAAAAGAGCTATTGATACTGGCAAATCCTCATATTATACAAAAAGAATTGATGAAGATACTAAACAAATAATTAATTTCTTGTTTAATGATACAATGACAATGTTTATAAATTTAATAAAGTTATTTATAATAATTATCTACCTATATAGGATAAATAGAAATATTACACTAATATTACTCGTATTAAGTATATTAAATATATGTGTTCATTATATTTTTAAAGATAAAATCTCAAAAAAATATCTTGTAAGCATAGAAAGTGAGAATGAGTTTTATTCTTTTCAAAATAAAAGTTTAGATAATAAAAATTCCATTTTAAGAAAATCATTGTTCACTGGTTTTACTAATAAATATCAAGAATTATTCAATTCTAATTTAAAAAATATGCTGGATTACGTAAGTGTAAGTACTTTGTATAATTCTTTATGTCAAGTTGTTAGATTTGTATGTTTAATAGTAATAATAATTATAGGAGGAGTAGAAATAATTAATGGTACTATGAGTATAGGAAATTTTACATTATTTAATAATTACTATAATAGACTATTAGATACTATAGCTTTTTTTACTGGTTATTTAAAAAGATATCAAGATTACAAAGTTTCATATACACGATTAAAAGAGATTTTGAAAATTCCTGAGTTACATAATGGAAATACCAAAATTAAAAACATTGATACTATAGATGTTATTAATTTATCAATGAAAATAAATGAAAAGAGATTATTTTATAATTTAAATCTTAGATTTAAAAAAGGTAATATTTATGTTATAAAAGGAAAGAATGGTATAGGTAAGAGTACATTTTTTGATGTTTTGTTAGGCATAGAACAAGATTATGAAGGTAATATATGTTATAATAATAAAGATATATCTACAATTGATTTATATGAGTTTAGAAAAAACAATGTTAGTTTTTGTGAGCAAAATCAAGATTTAATAATTGATAATATTTTAAAATATGATAATAATAATTTTGTTAGTAATTTTATTGACAGTGGAATAATCAATAAGATTATTAAAAACAATGAATTGATTGAAAAAGGCACAATCATTTCAGGTGGAGAAAAGCAAAAATTATCACTTCTGCAAGCAATATTAAAAGATTTAGATATACTTTTACTAGATGAACCTACTAATGCATTGGATAATAAGAGCATATCTTTATTAAAAAAACAACTTATTAAAATTAAGAATAATAAGATAGTTATTATTATATCACACAATAATGATTTGCTTGATATATGTGATTATACAATTAATTTTGACGACATTAATGAATTGAAATATTCTTGAGATAATTAGTGTTTAATTATAAAAAATATATTTATATGTTTGGTAAATAAATAGGTGGAAAAATGAAGAGAAAATACAGTATATTAATTATAGCAATAATAATTTTGATATTAGTGTATAAAGTTATTAATAATGAGAATTACATAGAGAAAGATAAAATGAGTAATGATTTAATGACTCTAAAAGAAACAATTATTGCTAATCATCCTTCTATGCAAGAAACAGACCAAATTAAATCGTATGTAAAATTTATTGATAAATTAATTAAAGAACTGCCTAGTAAACAAAAAATAAATCAATTTTATTTTATTGTAAGCAAAGCACTTGCATATTTAAATGATGGCCACACTACTATTGATTATTATCAAGATGATGGTGACTTCTTAGATTTAGATATAATATGGATTGGTGAGGATTTATATATTAATAAATCTACAGATATATTGCATAAAGGAGATAAAATAATTAAAATTGGTAACTATAATTGTAAAGATTTATTGAATAAAATGAAAGACATTATTCCTGCTGATAATAAAGGTTGGCTTAAATATAGGATAGAACAATTGTTGCCACAAAAAAAATACTTACAATATTTAGGGTTAATAGATCAAAATAATCAAATAGACTTGGTGATAAATCGTAAAAATAATACAATGGAAAAAGTATCAGTTAAATTAGATGTTATTGAAAGAAAATCTAAAGAATTTAAGAATTATTATACTATTGATTCTGAAAATAGTACTGCTATTATGTATTTGTATTATCTAGAGCATAATGATGAAACTAGAGAATTTTTAGAGGCTTTTTTTACACAAGTAAAAGATAATAATATTAACAAAGTTATACTGGATTTAAGAGAAAGTCCAGGGGGAGATTCGTTTTTTATCTCCGATTTAATTAAATATTATGATGTTGAATCGTATGTGGATTTGAATTATATTATGATGACTAATAAGAAAAAAGAAGAATTATTATTTATAGGAGATACATACATATTAATATCTAAGAAGACATTTAGCTCATCTTCAGCATTAGCAGCTGTTTACAAATATAATAAATTAGGTATTATAGTAGGAGAGCCTACAGGAACAAAAGTACATTCTTTTGGTAATTCTAAAAGTTATATGTTGTCCAATTCAAAGATAATATATAAAGTAGCTACAATGCCCGTGAAAAATCCATTATCTCAAAATAATCAGTTTAATGATGCTATTTATCCTGATATATATATAACACTAAGAAAAGAAGATTTGATTAATGAAACTGATTTTATTCTTGAAAGAATACTAAACAATGAGTAATTTAAAAAATGTTATAGTGCCTATATTGATAAATTAGGAATATAATGTTACAACAAAAAAAGCATTGATCCGAGGATTTAATCAATGCTTTTTTATTATATAAAGAATGAGGGGGGAGTTTCTTATGTAAGAGTTTTTTCTTACAATACCATCATAGTATATAATTGTGTATAATTCATGTTTCAAATGTAAATAATGTGTTAACATTTCTTATTATAAGATATATTTCTACATTTATTTTTCTATTCCATGTCTTCATTAAGCAATACCATATGATAGTGATCCTCCCATATATCATTGATCTTAAGATATTTCTTTGATAGTCCTTCGTTAGTGAATCCTAATTTTTTAACTAGATTAATTGAAGCTTCATTCCTAGGTATTATGTTAGCTTCTATGCGGTGAAGCTTATAGTCATGAAACATTACTTCTATTCCTTTTTCAAGAGCTTCTGACATATAACCTTTATTAATTTCATCTTTATCAAGCTTATATCCTAAGAAACATGATTGAAAACAGCCTCTAACAATGTTGGAGAAGGCTAAGGTTCCTATAATTCTTTCAAAACCAGTATCCTCTTTCTTGAAAATCCAAAGCCTGAGCATAGATAGATTATTAATTAGATCTTGTTCTCTTCGTAAAGTTTTTCTATGTGTCATAGGCTTATAAAAGTTTTGTTCACGTTTTGGTTCCCAAGGCATCAGAAAATCTTTGTTACGTGTATAATAGTCTAATACCCTTCTAGTGAAGGATGTATCAATAGTTCGTAGTACCAATCTATTTGTTGAATATATCTTCTTCATTTATCCATACCTCTAAGTGATTATTTGTTTTTAAATAAATTATTATATAAATATAGCAATAGCGACAACATATATGATATATAAACTGTTATGAATAACTCTTCTACAAGTCTAGGCAGTAGAAAAGCAATAAAGGCTTTTTTGGATAACACAGGAATAAACATTCTAAGAAGTTGAGTATTAATCGTAGTTACTAATAATCCTGGTATACCCACGGATATAATTAATTTCAAGAAATTATTATATATTTTAAGTTGATTATATCTTTTTTGGATTATGCGGTCTATCAACAGCAGTAAGAATCCTACTAGTGAAGTAGCTATTAATAAAACAGTTGCAAAAGTAGTGGTTTTGCCAATAGATGATATATATTTAGCCCAAGTACCAGTTTCATAGTAAGTAAGTTGAATATGATTAAATATACCAAGTAGACCGATTGCTGAAAAAACAATTATACATATAGTTTGCAGTTTTTTGATCTCAATATTCTTTAATCCTTTCCAGATGAGAGGAGTAAGAATACCACCTAATATAGCTGTTACGCCTAACCAAGGAATATAAGGTCCTTGAGGTTTAATAAGATAACCTATAATATCAGATAGACCAGCACTAATACCACCCACAACAGGACCAAACAAGATACCAGGCATTTTGGTAAAAGGACCTGAGAAACTAATTCTAATTGCTGGTGCTCCTGCAAAATAGATGTAAGTACTGAACATCTTAACAATCTGGGCGATTGCGATAAGTAGACCTGTCTGTACAATTACTTTTATATAATAACTTGATTTTGATTTATTCATTTATGTGCCTCCTATAATTTTATTGGATTATTAATTGTATTATTCCGAAAATAATCATAAAAGCATCACATAAACGGTTTTTGTATTATTTTGCATAAACAAAAAACCCCCTTTCTTTTTACATAGTATCTGTTACATAAAAAGAAAAAAGGTATTATCATACACTTATTCTCTATGTAACAGCGGAAACAATATCACACCGCAAACCTAACACCATGTAGGTTTTTCGTTTAGAGGAAACTTCCCATCCTCTAACACTTAACGCGTAATATCTGCTCTGCTACAGTACAAGTATATTATATAGAATAAAGTATTGGTTGTCTACAAAAACTTAATTTTTTCTTCCTATTGTGCCACCTATCCATGTAGTTAATGGAATAGCCGAAATGAGACCTATACTGCCTGCTACTGCCCTTACGATTTCTGAGGCAATCATATCCATATTCAAGATTTCAATTATAGTTATGTCATAAGCGATAAACAACAACAAGAGATGTATTGAACCGCCAACATAAGCTAATATCAACGTATTGGACATAGAACCCATTATATCTTTACCAATATTCATGCCTGATTTTATTAATCTTTTAGTCGATATCTTAGGTGTATTGTCTTCGATTTCCCACATAGCTGAAGCTATTGATAGTGAAACATCCATAACAGCTCCTAGAGCACCTATTATAATACCAGATAATAAGATTCCTTTAAAATCCAAGTGCCTATTTTGAGGAATATATGCTAACATTCTAGCCTGTTCATCACCAAGTCCAGTGAGCATGGCAACTCCACTGACAAGACCAGCAGCAAGAGCTGCTACTAGAACCCCGCCTACAGTACCTAAAATTGCTGTTCTTGTCTTTTTGTTCCACCCACTTATTATAAGCAATGTAAAGGTTGTAGTTATAGATATGATTCCCACTGTTACTACCAAAGGATTAAAACCTCTTAGAATAAGTGGTAACATAACAAAGGCTATGAGTATTATGGTGAAAGTAAGGGTAATTACTGATTTTAGTCCTTTGAATCCTCCTACGACAACTAATAGTATCAAGAAAGCTATCACAATGATAAAGATTGCACTGTCTCTACAGCGTTCATATATATGTATATTTCCAACTGTGCCTTTATCGGTTTCATAAACATAGATGTACATTTTATCTCCTGTCTTAAAAACCAGTCTATATGGATTGACCATCTCAACTGTGTTCCTGACAGAGTATTCTTCGCCTTTATGCTTACCTTGCAATAACCTAATATAAAGATGCTGATATCTAATGTCTTGTTCAATTGGAATGTCAGGACGATCAAGAGTAGTATCATCTCTATCTACTCTAATAACTTTTGCTTTGACCACGTCATATTCAGGTTTTTCCATATCTTCTTCATAATATGTAGCAAGACCACCATATTTTTCATCTTTAGTAATATCACCTTCAGGGTTGGAATTACAAGAGGTCAAGAACAATGAAGTAAGTATAATCAAAACTAATAATCTACATTTCATGTCATTTTTCTCCTTGTTCAGGGTTAAGAAAAGGGACTGTATCATGATACAGCCCCTTACTAAATACTAATTAGTTAGCGGGTACTAATAATGTTTTTCCGGTGTATATTTTATGAGGATTCTTTAAGTTGTTTAACTTAGCTAGTTCTTGATAGGTAGTATTATATACCTTAGCTATTTTCCATAAAACATCACCAGCTTTTATTTCATAAGTACCTATAGTTGACATTACGTCTACGGTAGGAGCTACTACTGTACCTTCTGCTTTTATTGCTTTAACAAGTTCATCTCTTATTGGAACAAATGTGTCTACAACATTTTCAGCACCTTCAAAGTTGTACTTATCTCCACCAGTAGCTACAAAATCATTAGTTACCAATGTATATTTTTTATCCATATCTAAAGGAGTACCATCTTCTAATGTAATGCTGACTACTCTTTTTTCATATTCTGCATTAGGGTCATATATAACCTTCAATCCAGCAAATTGACCGTCACCCATGTCAGCTGCATCAATTCCATGATCTACTAATGATTGAAGTAATGAACCAGATACTTCCATAGTGACTAAAGTATTATCAAAAGGTATTACCTCGTATAAATCGCCCATAGTAATATCGCCTTCTTCAAGACTTCTTCTAAGACCGCCACCATTAGTTAATCCTATTTGAGCATTAGCGGATTTTCTCATGATATCTGTAACATAATAGCCTAGTGGAGTAACGTTATTGGTATCATGTGCTAAACGTCCTTTTAACTGTCCTACCACTTCGTCAGCTATTGGAGCAAAATCTTCTTTGTATTTATCATATATTTCTTTGGTTTCTGAATCTTCAAGTAGGTCTTTAGAATTTTTATAAACAGAATCTACAGATGGAGTAATGGATTTTACTGTACCATCTTCATTTAGTTCTATAGATATTTTACCAACTGCTCTACCATATTTATATGCTTGAACAACAGGTTTATCATTGATATAACCAGCAACAGTTTTATGTGAATGACCTGTTATAACTGCGTCAAGTCCTTCAACTTGACATAGAGCATTGATTTCATCACCAGTTATAGGAGTTTCAGGATTTTCTCCATAGTTATCCTGCCATGTAGGAACATGAGTTAGGGCGATAATTATATCTGGAGTTCCTTCTTCAGCTTTACCAGCTTGTAGATAATCTACCCAAATCTTAGCAGCCTCGTCAGCTGATTTGAATTCTAGAGTAGCTACATTATCTACTTTAGTTTTATGAGCAGTTTCTATTGTTGATATACCAATAAATGCAATTTTTTTATTTGCTATTTCATGAATTAAATAAGGCTTGGCCCAAGTTACAGGTTCATTAGTTGTTTTATCGTAGATATTAGAAGCAAGGAAAGTAAAATTCCCATCTTTTGCCCATTGTTCAATTCTATCTACACCCCAGTCAAATTCATGGTTTCCTACTGCTGATGCAAGAACATCCATTCCTTTGAACATTTCATTAACAGGAGCACCATATGTTAGATTAGAAAGAGCTGTTCCTTGGTAGTTATCTCCACCAGAAACAACAATGGTATTAGGATTTACAGCTTTTTGTTCATTAATATAACGAACCATTTTAGACATTCCTATGTTTTTACCACTTTCTTTTACATTTCCGTGGAAGTCGTTGACAGTTAATATGTCAATTACATTTTCTAGCTGATTGACTGCTGGTAAGGTTGTGTCAGTAGTTGTTGGTGTTGAAGTGATAGTATCGTCACCTGCATACATGAATATAGTATGTAGATTAAATACTACGGTTAGAACTAGTAACATGCTTAATAACTTTCTTACTCTGTTTTTCATAACAATCCTCCCAATAATATTTAATTTTAGATACTTGAATATATTAAAAGCTATAAATTATAATATGTCCAAGTACTATAATTATAGTATAATTCCCGATTTCAGTCAATGGACATGAGTCCTTTATGGGGAAATAAAACGGGGCTGAAATTTAATGATTAAGCCCCTTGGTATATATTATTCATTGGTATTTTTTGAAAACAGTTTTCCAGGAGATTTATGATAATCAGTATGCTCATTTCCTATATAATTCAACTGAGCTTCTATCTCAATCATATTACTGGCTTCATGGTCATATATCTTGATGTCATGGGCTTCACCGTCATCATCTCTATGTTGTAGATAATCATTAATAATCTCAGTGGCATGTTGTTCATTGATATCATTTCCATATATGACTGTGTATTCTTCTTTTGGTATGGTCAATGAGATATGGTAACCTTCATCTAATCTTGTACGTGTTTCATAGATACTATTTAACATGATATGCTCCTTTCTAATATGTTATCAATATCTAGTTTAACCATATTATCTGTGAATATTACTTAGTATTATAGTGTAACTTATTCTCAAACAAATAATATTTAATAATAACAGATAAGTACTATATGTTGGGAATATCATATATCAAATATATACAATAATTAATATATATTATTTAATAAATTAAGCTATATTATTATAAAATATATTGTTTAAATGTGTTTAATCAGTAAATTTTACCAAAGAATTATTAATAATAATCATATATTTATATTTTTTGTGATATTTTATTATTGTTTGTTTGATTTAATCAAATATAATAAATATTGAGATTAACAATATTTTTAAGAAGGAGGATTTTTATTATTATGGGGATAAAAAAATATTCGCGTTTATTAATTGTCACAGTATTATGTTTTTATGTATTTACTAATCTATTTAATTTATCATTTAGTTATTTAACGGTACATGCAGAAGCGGTGAGTGAAAATTATGCATTAGGGAAAAATGTAGAGGCATCTTCATCTTACCCAGAGTATCCAGCAAGTGCTATTGTTGACGGAAGGAAAGACAGGGCATCAGTAGATGGTGTGGCAACATTTTGGGCACCATTTGAAGAGAACTATGTAGAACCTTATTGGGCAATTGTAGATTTGGGGCAGGAGAGATCCATAAATAAAGTGTTATTATACTTTAACAAGAATTCTAACAATGTTAATTTCGAGTGTGCACCAGTCCATATAAAATTAGAAGTAAGTAATGATAAAACAAACTGGACAACAGTATATGACCAGGATACGGGAATAGATCCGCCAAGTGCAAGTGGTATAAATAATAGTCCTGCATATTATGAGCCATATGAATGCAGCATATCCTATGACAGTACTGTACGTTATATTAAATTAACACCAAGTGATGATTGGGTACATATTGTTGAAATGGAAGTCTATGGAGAACCCATCAAGCTGACAAGCATAAGAAGTATTGATGATATAGTAGTGACAGAAGGAATAGCAAATGACAATCTTCCATTGCCACATCAAGCTATGTATGCAACACAAGAGAAGAATGACATTAGGGGTAGGATAGATATATATCCGTCAACAGACCCTAATAAAAGTTGGAAAGAAGACATAAACAATCCTTTTAATCCTAATCAGCCAGGTATCTATCATTTCACAGGAACTATTAATAATAATCTATTTACTTCACCACCTTATTTTTATAATCCTGACAATTTACAACCAGAAGTTGATGTGGTTGTTCAAAAAGCCGGTATAAAATCATTTGTTGTACCAAATCAGATAGGTTCAACTAGCATAGATTATACTAATCAGCAGATTAATATAAAAGTATTTAATGATACAGATCTAACTAAAGTCTATCCGATAATAACAACTACAGACTATACAACTTGTTCACCTGATAATAATCAAGCTATGGATTTTAGCAATGGATCTGTAGAATATACAGTCACTGCAAAAAATGGTAATAGCTATAAGTGGAACGTAACCATAACAAAACAAGATAATTATCAAGCTGAGTTATACGTATCACCCGATGGGAATGACAATAATCCTGGGACTATAGAAGCACCATTAAAAACTATTGCAGGAGCAAGAGATTTTGTAAGAACCATAAACAGCAATATGACAGGTGATATAATTGTATATCTTAGGGGGGGAACATATTTCATTGATGAACCTATAATACTAAACAAAACTGATTCAGGAACAAACGGGTACAATGTATTATATAAAGCATACCCTAACGAGACACCAGTAATCAGTGGTGGGAAAAAAGTTGAAGGATGGGAAGCGGCTCCAGATAAAGCAGGTGCTTATAGAGCTTTAGCACCTTCGGATGTAGACTATTCCAGAGAAATATATGTTAATGGAAGAAGAGCAGTAATCGCAAGAAATACAGGAACAGGAATCAATGGATGGAGTGGTTATGATAATCCAAATATGACATGGTACGATAATTCAGTTGATGGTTTCCCAAAATATTATGAAGATACTGCAAGAGATAGAACTCTAACTGTTCATCAAGGATATACAACAGACTCTTCTTATGAGTTCAATAATATGAATAATTGGAGAAATGTATCAGATATTGAAATGGTATACCTTGTAGGATGGACATTTCATATTATACCAGTTAAGAGTGCACTAACTAATTCTTCTGGTGGATTGAACATAGAAATGAAACCACAAGCTTTCTATGATGTACAAACTGGAATAGGAGGACCTCTTGCTATCCAAGACCCTAACTATGTACAAAATGCTTTTGAACTACTGGATGAACCAGGCGAAAGTTATTTTGACAGAAGTTCCAAGTATATCTATTATATACCAAGAAATGGTGAAGATATGCAGAGTGCCCAAGTTTATGTACCAAAAGTGGAAGATTTGATTTTAGGTTCTGGAGAAAGCAATGACCACATTAAGAATATTTCATTTACAGGAATCTCATTTGAATGTACAGGTTATAATAGTCCCAATAGCGAAGAAGGGGCTGTTACAGGACAGGCATCATTTTTGAAACGTAACGGTAACTGGACTAAAATGCCAGGGGCAATCAGATTTGATTATTCTAGTAACATTAGATTTGATGATTGTAAGTTCAAGATGATAGGTAAAGCTGGTGTTGATTTCCATAGAGAAAGCCAGAATAATACCGTAATTGGGAGTGAATTTGATGGTATAGGCTCTTCAGGAATTCAAATAGGACCTGAAAATACAGAAGAATCTAATTATGCTGCAGATACAAATGTCGTAAAAAATAACAAAATACTAGCCAATAAAATATATAACATCGGAGAAAGTTATAATGGAGCTATAGGTGTATGGTTAGGACTAACAAAAGGAACAATTGTAAGTTATAATGACCTTGATCACGTATCTTATACAGGAATAAGCAGTGGATGGAGCTGGGGATACGATTGTCCAACTATAGCTGGACAAAATGTAATAGAATACAATCATATAAGAAACTGCCTTGAAAAGCTGCATGATGGTGGTGGAATCTATATGCTTGGATATCAGCCTGGATCAAGAATAAAGGGTAATCATGTTCATGATAATGTTGTAGGAGCACCGGGAGGTATATATTTAGATGAAGGAAGTTCAGGATATACGGATATAAGCAGAAATGTAGTCTATAGAGTAGCATCATCACAGCCAGATACATTTTTCTTTAACCGCAATGTAGGTTACTGGTCGGAAATGTCAGATAGAGATATTATGGTTGGACATATGGATGCAGTAATGACAGAGAATTACCCTCATAATCATTTTACATATCCAGGTTCATCATCTAGACCTAACCCATCAGAACCAGATATGAGTATACCATATGTTGTTGATACAATCTCAAAAGCTGGAAATCATAAATCCTACAGTTATATTATTGATGATAATGATATAGAAAATATATATCAAGGTACATGGGTACAGTATACTCAAGATCCCAATAATTATTTAGATACGGAGCATTATAGTAATACACAGGATAGTTATATAGAATATGAATTCATTGGAACTGGGGTAGACTGGATAGGTGCAAAAAATTCTAATCTAGGTTATGCTGATATATATTTGGATGGACAGCTGGTACAAGAAAACCTAGATTGTTATGAATCATCTTCTAAACAGCATCAACAAGTTTTATACAGCGTAAGGGGGCTTGCCAATAATAAACATACAATAAAAATAGTTGTAAGTGGTGATAAGAATGCCAGTTCATCCAATACGTATATAGTACATGATGCGTTTAAAATTTGGCAATAAAGCCAATAATAATAGGAATATTAGAATAGAAAAATCTATAAGTTAACTCATTAATAATGGTAAAAGCGATGGTAGCGATATTTGATACTATCGCTTTTTATTATTGAATTATATTTATGATAGCTGAAAACTATTCTCAGAAAACAAAAGAAGAGACATCTTGGGGATAAAAATATATAAAATATTTGTAATAAGCTATAATTTTGATATAATAAAACCATTAGTAAGCAGTAAATATCAATTTATCTACTTTAGCAGGGGGTAATATTCGGTGAAAGATATTCTAAAAACATATAAAGATAGGTTAATTAACCTAAGCGGAAGAAATAGAAGTCTGGTTCTTAAGAAAATACATAAAAAAAGATCATTCGATATATCAAGGTTGATTGAATTAGATAAAAACATAAATGAAGAACTTACCAATTTTTTGATAAACAGGGAAAAAGGAAAGAAAATAATCATTGACGACCCTTATAAGATAAGAAATGAGGATTTAAAAGCTTCAGAAAAGCAAATTGCCAATAATAGAAAACAGGAATTATTAGCTCTCGAAGAGACAATAAAAGAATTGAATGATGTATCTGAAGAAGAAAAACTAGTACTCACTAAAAGAAAACAAGAAATCAATGATAAATATGATATGGAATTAGTTGCTGACAAGAATAAGATAGACGATAAGATTGAAAAGATGATAGGTTACTCTAACAACATCAACTATTTGCTTAGAGAGATTGATGCAGTAGAAAAAGAAACAGGAAAATATGAATTATATCTAAGCTATCCATTTGTTGAGGGAAGATTCAATGACTCAACCTTCGTTAGAGCTCCTCTTTTTATGTTCCCTGTAAAACTAGAAAAAGTTAGTAATAAATGGCAGATTTCCAATATTATCGACCAAGAGATATTAATAAATAAGGTATTCATATTTGCCTATTGCAAATTCAATGAATCCAAGATAACAGAATTAGAGATGGAATTCTCATCACTAGAACAATTCTCAGATGATGCAATCTCTGGACTAATAAAATATCTTGGTGAGAATAAAATCAATATACAAGATACTAATAAAAGAGATATTGAAAGATTTGTTGATTACACTAATGCAAAGTTGCCTAGCTATGAAGCAGGAGAATTGATATTGAAAAACTATATGGTATTAGGACAATTTCCATTATCTAACTCCATATATACTGACTATCAATATCTAGAGCAGGAAGAATTATACAACGAAGTACTTGAACTGTTATTGATGAATAAAGAAGACGAAAATGTATCTGATGAAATTGTTGAAAAGTCAGATGAAAAAGCAAAGCAGTTATCAGAAAAAGAAGTCTACTTCTTATCTTCACTAGATAATAGTCAAGAGAATGCAGTATTAAGTACTAATGAAAAAAGCAATCTTGTTATATATGGACCACCAGGAACAGGTAAATCCCAAACCATAGCAAATATCATATGTGATTCTCTAGCCAAAGGGAAAAAAGTATTGATGGTATCTCAAAAAAGAGCTGCCCTAGATGTAATATATAATAGATTAGCGGATATTAATCAAAAGATTGCCCTAGTACATGATGCCAACAAGAATAAGAGGGATTTCTATAGAAAAGTATGTGAATGTATTAGTACAGAAGCAATGGATTTCGATAATTCCCTTAATCTCAAGATTGATGATGATGCATCTGCAATTGACGAAAAGATAAGCTATCTGACTAATATGGCAGAAATACTTCATGAAGAAAGAGAATACGGTATAACTCTTCATGACATGTATGTCTGCTCAGAAGCTATAACCTCAACAGAAGATATAAGATATGAAAGCTATAGGAGTTTTCGTAAGGACAACCCTTTTGAAAATTATAAATATCAAGAGCTAAGAGAAGCTATGGATGGTATAGAATCCAATGACATCATTGCGCAAACTTATATTAGCTACAAAGAAATGTGTAAAGAAAACCCTATGATTGATACTTTTGTAAGGAAACTGGATTTTATTGAAATACAAGAATTACAAGATATCATCATTAGGATTACTGATAAAATCAACAGTGAAATACCAAAAATAGAGCTGGAGAATTTAGAAAAAGTAGGGAGATTGTATGCTGAAAATGATTTTGGGGTAACTAAACAGCAAGTAATCAATCATGCTCATATGATAAATCAACAGGCTAATGGTCAGTTGATAGAGCAGAGTGAAGACAATAAATGGTGGAGTCCCAACCATTGGTTAAAACATAAAAGTAAAAAAGAAGAATATGAAAAGAATATGCTGACTTTTGAAGAGAAAAAGACTGATCTTGAGAAGTTATTCATTAGGTATGGCATAATAATCAATGAAGTAATAGCTATGTTAAAAGAATTGAAACCAGTAATAAGAGAAGATATGTTCAACTCGTTATGTGAAAAATTCGTACTGGAATTTGACATTATCAGTGACTTGGAAAAAATAAAAGATGCAGCTGATAATATAGAAGTATTTTATGGATTAAAAAACAGAATAGACAACTTGTCCAATCTTCAAGTAAAAATACTGGATTATGCTGTAAATGCAGTAAAAGACCATGATGATATTAATGAAGTACTAAGCAATATTATTCCTTTTACAACCTTAATACATATTAATGATATAGAAAAAACAAAAGAATACAACGATTTCTACCTTCATTTTTCAATGTACCAAGAGACTATCCAAGAAATTGATAATCTCATGAAGGAAAAGAATGGTCTTACAGCTGACCTGATAAAAAGCAAATGGAATGATAAGTTGCAGCTGTTTGTTGATACACCTCTTTTCAAAGAGTTCAAGAGACAAGCTGAGAAAAAACGTAAGACATGGCCAATCAGAAAATATGTCATTGAATTTAGTGAACTTTTATTGACTGTTTTTCCATGCTGGCTTCTCAGTCCAGAAACTGTTTCTGATATATTGCCTCTAAAAGAGGGTATGTTCGATATGATAATATTTGATGAAGCGTCTCAAATGTACGTTGAAAATGCAATACCGACTATATATAGAGGAAAACAAGTTGTAGTAACTGGGGATGATAAGCAGTTAAAACCAAGCTCTACATTCATGGCAAGATATGATGATTTTGACGAAGAATTAGCAACAATAGAAACTGCAGCAGCATTTGAAGAAGAAAGTCTTCTAGACCTTGCTAAGATTAATTATCCTTCAGTACACCTTAACTATCACTATCGTTCCAGATATGAGGAACTCATTAACTTTTCTAACTATGCTTTTTATGGTGGTAATCTTAATATATCCCCTAACATAGTTAACATAAGAGGCAGTAAGCCTTCTCCAATAGAAAGAATAAAAGTCGATGGTAAGTGGATAGAGAGGAAAAATAATGCAGAAGCAAGTAAAGTAGTGGACTTGGTAGATTCAATATTGAAAACAAGAAAAAATAATGAGACTATAGGGATTATAACATTCAACGTAACCCAAAAAGATCTAATCAGTGATTTATTGGATACCAGAGGAAACTATGACAAAGAATTCAAGAAGCTATATAACCATGAAAAGAATCGTAAAAACGGAAATGAAGATGTAAGTATATTCGTTAAAAATATTGAAAATGTCCAAGGGGATGAAAGAGATATAGTCATATTCTCAATAGGTTATGCTCCTAATGAATCTGACAGAGTATCTGTGAATTTCGGTGCTCTATCACAAGATGGGGGAGAGAATAGACTTAACGTTGCTATTAGCCGTGCTAAGGAAAAAATATATGTGATAACTTCTATTGAACCAGAAGAATTGAAAGTAGAAGGAACAAAGAATATCGGAGCAAAATTATTTAAAAACTATCTTCAGTATGCTAGAGAAGTGTCCTCCAAAGAAAATGCTGAAGCAGAAAATGTCCTAAGAGAGTTGGTATACACAAAAGACAGGGATAAAAAAGCAGATGATATGGATGATATCGCATCCAAGTTATATGTCAGATTAAAAGACAAAGGCTATCTTGTAGAGAAAAACGTAGGAGTCTCAGATTATAAAATCGACTTGGCAGTATATGACAAAGATAGTTCTAGATATTTACTTGGAATTGAATGTGACGGTTATTCTTATTATAACCAGCCTTCTACAAGAGAACGTGATATCCATAGAAAGAGATTCTTAGAATCAAGAGGTTGGAATCTATATAGGATATGGAGCTTAGATTGGTGGAAGGATTCTGAGAAGGTTGTCAATGATGTCATTGATAGAATTGAATTCATCAAAGGTGAAATGAAAGATAATGATAGTGAACAAGTTATAGTTGAAAATGATGAACAAAAAGAAGAAAATGTTGAATTGCAAGGAGACTTCCATCCAGATCAGACAGTATGGTTTGGAGACAGAGTATATGTACAAGATAATATGTCCAAGGAAGTATTTGAAATAGATATTGAGTCCAACCCATATAATAAAAACACCATGAACGATTTCAGCAAAGATCTATTACAGAGGGGAATAGAGGAAAGATTCGTGTATCAAGATTTTGAATATAAAATAGTGGGAATAGACAAGAAAAATGATAATACCAGGAGGGTTAATGGATGAACAATAATTTAGATAAAAGCTTTGAAAAGTGTACACCTAAGGACTATGAAGAATTGTTATTGGTTATTAATGAGGCATTTATGAAAGAAGAGGATAATTGGTTTGTTAAACATCTTCCTCATATTTTTCCAGAGGTAGAACATGCTACCAGTAGGGAGATTGCTAATAATAGAATTCTTAAGATAGACAACAAGATAGTAGGCTGTATAGGAATATACCCTCTAGAGTTAGAAACTGCATACCAAGGAAGTAAAGTAAATCTAACTGTTGGTGGGATTGGAACTGTATGCATATTGAAAGATTACAGGAACAAAGGATTAATGTCTTTTATGTTAAAAGAAACAATAAAGATGATGTATGATGAAGGTTATGATATCTCATGGTTGATTGGTGACAGACTTCGTTACAAGAATTATGGATGGGATTATAGTGGTAGAACATGTAAGTTTGAAATAGAGTACAGACAGTTAGTTAAATTGGTTGATGATACAGAGAAAGATATCCATTTAGCTACTATCCAAGATATACCTATGTTAAGCTCATTATATGATAACTATGAAAACAGAGCATCAAGGTCTACAGATAATTGGGAGATAAATCTGGAAAGATCCAATATTGCTATCAAATGCTGTAATGATGATAGTAGCAAAGGTTATATGATATATGAAAAAGAAAATCCTAAATGTATATTGGAGATACAAGGTGATAGTGAACATATAGAGAGCTTATTGATGAAGCATATGCTAGATAATGAGTTAAAACAGATTACAGTTTTACATCCTTATGAAAATAGTGAAGTTCTAAGCTGTCTTAATAGGTTGGCTAGTAATCTATCAATCAATCACTGCGACCAGATGAATATAATTAATCCTGAAAAATTATGGGACAAATTATATCCTATGATAAAAGAACAATGTGATAAGCAAAACATAGATATTGCTAATTACGAAGAAAATGATAAAAGGCAATTGCTTGAGAAAATATTTGCATTTGATTTCTTTGATAGAAAAGATGGGGATATAAGGTTGGAGCCTATTAATTGGTGGATGTCATGTATTGATAAAGTATAGAAAATTACTGAATATGAATTCTGTAAAGATAAAGAAGGGGGGCTGTTTAATTCTACAGCCCCCTTCTTTATTCTTCTGTATCCTGTAATATCTTCCTGAATTGAGAAGGACTTATTCCAACAAATTCCTTGAAAGCTTTGCTGAAATATAATGCATTCTTGAATCCAACCATGGTTCCGATATCCCCAATATTAAGATTCGATTCTACAAGCATTTTCTTTGCATTTTCCATACGTATTCGTAATAAATATTTTTGTGGTGAATAACCAGACACTTTTTTGAATTTTCGTATAAAATAATAGGGAGATAGATTACACTTATTCGCCAGTTCTTCTATTGTATGTTGATGGTGGTAACTCTCATTCAGATAATTCATGATTTTATGTAATTCAGATTCACTGGCATGGGTATTGCCATGACAATTCTTTTTACATCTAGAGATAGATGTTAACAATTCAACAAGGTATCCACTACATATTATGATATATGATTTGCTTTTTATTTGAAGTTCTTTTATTATATTCATAAATAGGTTATCAATAACTGGACAATCTTCAACATAATAGATTTTTTCGCAAATTAGATTTAGTTGCTGTAATACATCAGTAACTCCATAGCCAGTAAAATTAACCCAAAAGACTTCGTGATATACTTTATCCGAATAATATATTTCATGGGATATGTCAGGATCTATAATAATTACTTCACCTTTATTAATCTTATATGGAGTACGATTGATATTACATGATAGAACACCTTTTTTAACATAGATTAGATAATAATCTTTTCTTCCGCTAAATCTTCTCTGCCAAAAACTAGTATTATAAAACTTGTCATTACCACAACTGTTGACAATGAAAAATTGATCATCAGATATGTAACCTAAAGGTTCTTGATTATTCTCAGAATAACCAGAATTACTAACCATCTAATCAACTCCTCGAATAGATACTGATTCAAAATAAGGTTCAACATGATTTTTGAAATTCATTAATGTTTCATGACTATGAGCATGAAAACCTTGTTTTATTTGTTTATCACTTTCAACATACTGTTGAATAAAAAATCTCTTACTACCATTCAACCATTCACCAATACTAACTATATCGTGGGTAGTATGGAATTCTTTTATGACAGTGGTTCGAAATTCATAATCTATACCACAGGTTTTTATATAATCTACAGATTCTTCAATATCATTAATGTTGATTTTTCTATCAACTGTAAGAGCATATTTGTCCTTACTATTTTTTATATCCATGGCTATGTAATCTATTAAATCCTTTTCGTAAGCTGATTTGATTAAACTAGGATTGGTTCCATTGGTATCAAGCTTTATTTTTATTGGATATTCTTTGATTTTCTGTAGAAAACTAATTAAATCCGGTTGTAATGTTGGCTCTCCGCCACTTATGCATATGTAGTTAATTATACCACAACGTTTTTTGATATGAGCAAGTATACGCTTCTCAGTAATATTATCCATGTCCTTATGAGCAGTAACTAAATCCCCATTATGACAATAGGGACAATTAAAATTACATCCACCAGTAAATATAGTGGATGCAATATGACCAGGATAATCTAATAGAGTTGTTTTTGTAAACCCTTTTATATTCATATATAAACTCCTAATCTTTAATTAAACTGCAGAGTCAATTACATCTTCATTAGGTTCTTCATTTCCAGATTGACTTACTTCCAAAGATGTATATATGGAATCTAAACTTGTAAGTAATTTATTAAGTTCATTTTCATTAAAGGAGGCTTCAAATCTCTTAGTAAAGTTTGCATATTCCTCTTCGAATTGATAAATCTTTTCCTTTGACTTTTCAATCTTTTCTTTAATGTGTTCAAGTTTGTGTTTTGCATCCTCTTCAATCTGTATTGCTTGGTCCTTAGCTTGTTCAACTACATTTTTGGCAGAAACTTGTGCTTCAACTAGAGCTCTTGAAATAAATTCTTCCTTATCTTTGTAAGTTGCTAATTCTTTTTCTAATAGTTGTATGTATTCTTGTACTTCTTTAGGGTCGTAACCTTTTTTAACCGTATTGAATGAAGTAGACATAATAACCTCCCTAGAATTAACCTTATTTTATGTTAAAATATTATAATAAAATGTTAAATTATATTATTGTTTTAATCGCACTGTTATTTTATAATAATGGTAGCATTATCTAAGGGAAAATGCAAGAAAATGTTTCAATAAATCAGGCAGAAGAAATGTAGGTGAGAGTGTGCAAAATAATAAAGACATAGAATATATGAATGAAGCACTTGAACAAGCCAAAAAGGCATTTGATATAGATGAAGTTCCTATAGGTGCAATAATAGTTAAAAATGATGAAATAATAGCAAAAGCTTTTAATAGAAGAAACACGGATAAAAATACTCTGGCTCATGCAGAGATATTAGCTATAAATGAAGCTTCCAAGGTAGTAGGAGATTGGAGACTGGATGATTGCACAATGTATATAACATTGGAGCCTTGTCCTATGTGTGCTGGAGCTATAGTACAAGCTAGGATACCAAGAGTTGTATTAGCAGCCAATAACAAAAAAGCTGGATGCGCAGGGTCAATAATAAATTTATTGGAAGAGGAAAGATTCAATCATCAAGTCCATGTAACTAGAGAAGTACTGGAAGAGAAAAGTAGTAAGTTATTAAAAGATTTTTTTAGGGAACTTAGAGAGAAGAACAAATAATTTTTTATAGGACTACTTAATACATCTTAAGGACAGACCCGAATTTATAATAATATAGAAAGAAGGAATTAGAAATGAGTATTAATATTATACCAAAACCTAATCATATTATTTTAAAAGATGGGGTATTCAACCTTAACAAGTCTACCAAGATATGCTTTGAAGATGAGATCAAACCTGTTATAAGATTTTTAAAACAATATTTAAATGAAGCAAGTAATCTGGAGTTACAGGTTATAAATGAACCAGTAGAGAATAATGTAATAAGATTAAGTCTTAATAATGCTCTGGAGAATCTAGGTAAGGAAGGTTATAAGCTTAGTATCGCTCATAGTAGAATACAGATGGAAGCTATGACTCTTCAGGGTATGTTCTATGGGATACAGACTCTTAGGCAGATAATTAATGATTATCCTAATGAGTTGCCATGTGTAGAGATTGAAGATAAACCAAGGTATGAATATAGGGGTTACATGCTTGACGTGTGCAGACACTTTTTTGATAAAAAAGTTGTTAAGCGAATGATTGACCTAGCAGCTCTCCATAAACTGAATATATTCCATTGGCATTTGACAGAAGACCAAGGTTTTAGAGTGGAGATAGAAAAATATAAGAAGTTAACGGAGATTGGTTCTAAGAGAAAAGAGACTATAATAGGTGGTAAGTCAGATAATACGCCTCATGGAGGTTATTATACAGCTAGTGATATAAAAGAAATTGTAGATTATGCCAATGAAAGATATATAACTATCATACCAGAATTTGATATGCCAGGTCATTTCTTGGCTGTTTTAGCATCCTATCCAGAATTAAGTTGCAGTGGCAAACAATTAGAGGTAGGTACTAAATTTGGTGTTATAAAAGATATTGCTTGTGCAGGTAAGGAAAGTACTTATGAATTCATATTTGATGTTCTAGGAGAAATAATAGGGTTATTCCCAGGAGAACTAATACATATCGGTGGAGATGAGGTTCCAAAGGAACAATGGATAGAATGTCCTCATTGTCAAAACAAAATAAATGAAGAAAAACTTAAGAATGAAGAAGAGTTACAAGGCTATTTTACTAATAGGATAGCTAAGTTTCTTAAGGAGAGAAATAAAAGAGCTATAACATGGAACGATGCATTGAAATCAGGTAATCTTGATGAATCAGTAGTTGTGCAACATTGGTTGGATGGAGATAATCATAAGAATACTGTAAAGGCTATTAATGAGAACAGAAAAGTTATTATGTCTGATGTTCATCATGTTTATCTGGATTATCCATATGGTCTTACTCCTTTAAAGAAAACCTATGAGTATAAACTTGTTTCTGCGGGTATACAAAAGGATAAAGAAAAAAATATATTAGGAGTAGAAGCGCCTTTATGGACAGAATATGTCAAGGATCTTGATAGAATAGACTATTTGACATTTCCAAGATTGTCAGCTTTATCTGAATTAGGATGGACTGATGAAAAACACAAAAATTATGATGATTTTACTACTAGATTAAAATCACTTAATAAGTTATTAGATAAATTAGATGTTAATTATGCAACTAAATCTCAAGCAGATGTCAAGGGTTTAAAGGCAAAGATAGAAGTCTATAAGCATGTTAAACAAGTTGATAATCTATTGAGTGTAATACGTCAACTTTTTATCAACAACAAGTAATGGACCAAACATAAGATTAAAATTTGATGAATTATATAATATTCCAGTTGACATATGAGCAAAAAACATATATACTATTCGATACAATATAAAGTATAATATTAACCTATTAGTTTATACTTATATTATAAAAGTGAATTATCATATTAGGGTCTTATAGGATTTTAGTATGAATAATATAAAGTTTCCGTGCAGCCGGGGAGTTAGCGGTGCCCTATACCTGCAATCCGCTATAGCAGGGGTGTTGCCAATCGGAGGCATTTATTTTGTAAGGCTGCCCTTTAAAAGTGGCGATGATGATTGGGTCTTACGCAACAGGAATCTATGAACCGTGTCAGGTCTGGAAGGAAGCAGCACTAAGTAGAACCTCCTGTGTGCCGTAAGGTTGCCTGATTTGAGCTAACTATAGAGGTAACGCTTATGAATATTTGTCGATGTGCGGTGCACGGTTTAATTATGTAATTTATGAGGCTGACTAGTAATTATTAGTAGCCTTTTTTGAATATTAAAAAATTGTAGTACAAGTAAGTCGGAAAAAGTGTTTTGTTCTGACGTGGTATTTGCAAAAGAGTATATGTATATGTTACGCCAGCTACTTGCTCGTCCTGAGCTCAATAAATAATAAAGGACATCGAGTCCATTATTATTTCTGACAGTCCAGTAGGGCTGTCAGATTAAATGCTGGGTTCGGCGTCCTGCCTCACTACTCCACATATACATATACTCTTTTGCACGAAGCAATCTTCAATATAGATCACAAAAAACTTTTTCTTCTGTTAATGCAACTACTGAATATTTTATTATGTTCTATAAAATTTAGAGAATCCTAAATTGTGTATTTGTTTAACAAGTGTGTTTTTTGTGATATAATTTAATATAAGTGTGCAGGTTGTTAAAAAAGTATTGATGAGAAATAATCTCTTAGATGTATAGAAGGAAGTGTAAGCATGTCATATACGGCTCTTTATAGGAAATGGCGTCCAAAAGGTTTTGAGGGCGTGATGGGACAAGAACATATAGTTAAGACATTGAGCAATCAGATAATGGCAAATAGGATAGCACATGCCTATTTATTTTGTGGTACAAGGGGTACTGGTAAGACTTCTACTGCTAAAATATTTGCGAAGGCTGTCAATTGTGAGACACCTGTAGAGGGAAGCCCTTGTAATGAATGTTCAGTTTGTAGAACCATCAATGAGAATCGAAGTATGAATATTATTGAAATAGATGCGGCTTCTAATAATGGTGTAGATAATATTAGAGAGATCAGAGAAGAAGTAAAATATACACCTACAGAAGGTAAATACAAAGTATATATCATTGATGAGGTCCATATGCTTTCAACTGGGGCATTCAATGCGCTTTTAAAGACACTGGAAGAACCTCCAGAGCATGTTATATTCATACTCGCAACAACAGAACCTCACAAGATACCTGCAACAATTCTATCAAGGTGTCAAAGATATGATTTCAAGAGAATATCCATACAGACAATATCAGATACACTTAATTTCTATATGAATGAAGAACATATTGATATAGAGGAAAAAGCAATCAGATATATAGCAAAGGTAGCAGATGGTTCCATGCGTGATGCACTGAGTATACTTGATCAATGTATAGCTTTCTATCTAGGACAGGAAATAACCATAGAAAAAGTATTAGAAGTTCTTGGAGCAGTTGATACAAGCATTTTCATAAACATGATAGATGCGGTAAAAACCAAAGATGCCAAGAAATGCATGGAATTGACTGAATCCGTAATAATGCAGGGAAGAGATATTAATCAGTTCATTATGGATTTGATTAATCACTTGAGAAACATATTAGTCTTGAAATCGGTAAAAGACGGTATGCAGATATTGGATATGTCCAAGGAGAATATAGATGAAATTAAGGTTCAGGCAGATAGAATTACAGAGGATGAGTTGATATACTATATAAAAGTATTCTCTGAACTAGAAGTGAAGATTAAATATTCATCTAGAAAAAGAATTCTATTGGAAGTTGAACTAATGAAGTTATGTCAACCTTCTATGGATAATTCGGCAATGGGCTTATTAGAACGTATCAAGGATCTGGAAGAGAAAATGGAAAAAGGTGTACAGATTGTACAGACACAGAGTACAGTAACTTCCAAGGGACCAGAGGAAAAGAATGTGCCTAAGATGAAACCTCTATCCAAGGCTGTTCCAGAAGATATTAAGAAGGCAATTAAAAACTGGGATAAATTCGTAGGACATTTTAGTGGTATTGGAAAAGCATTGATTCGTGATGCAAAACCTACATATATGGATGACGGACTATTATATATTGTTTGTAAAGATGATGTAGGTAAGAAGTACTTATCCCAAGATGAGATCATGAGTAAAATAAATGATGCGTTGCAGTCTATAGGTAATAAACAATTTGATCTTAAGATAATAGATGCAGATGAATATAAGATGTTAAGTGGTGGTGCTTCCGCTGTTAAAGAGGAAAAAGTAGAAAACGATTATGGGGAAATTGTAGCAAAAGTTAATTTGAATGTTGAGATTGTTTAAAAACAATAAGTAAAATGGACATAATAAATAGGGCTATTTCACATTAAAGTGGGTTAATGAGTTAGCCTTTCTACGAGGAGTGATAGGTGATGGAACTAAAACAAATGATGGAGTCTATTAATACGTTGGATAAAAAAGCTCTTAATAAAGCTCAAATAAGGGTGAATAGTCTGGCAAAACCTTTGGGGAGTTTAGGAAAACTTGAAGATATAGCTATACAAATAGCCGGTATCACAGGGGATATTAATAATGTAATAAAAAAGAAATGTACCATTGTCATGTCTGCAGATAACGGTATTGTTGAAGAAGGTGTAAGTTCAACGCCTCAGAATGTGACAGCTTTGCAAACCATAAATATGTTAGACGGGTTAACGGGTATTAGTGTGTTGAGTAAACAAGCTGGTGCAGAAATTAGAGTCATTGACGTAGGAATAAAAGCAGATCTAGAACATCCAAGACTCATCCAAAAAAAGATAATGTATGGAACACATAATTTTGCAAAAGGTCCTGCAATGGATAGAGAACAAGCAATGGAAGCTATTAGTATTGGTATAGAAACCGTGAAGCAATTAGTAGACCAAGGCTATAACCTGTTAGGTACAGGGGAAATGGGTATAGGCAATACCAGTACAAGCAGTGCTGTTCTCATGTCACTTACAGGGTGCAATGAGGACATAGCTGTTGGTAAAGGAGGGGGATTAACAGATGAGGCTTTGGAGAATAAAAAAAGAGTTATTCGTGAAGCCGTTGACTATCATAAGCCTAATCCGAATGACCCTATAGATGTATTAACAAAAGTTGGTGGTTTGGATATAGCTGGTCTTGTAGGCTGTTATATTGGAGCGGCATATTATCGTGTACCAATTGTAATAGATGGGTTTATATCGGCGGCGGCAGCATTACTTGCCTATAAATTGAATCCAGTGGTGAAAGAATATATGATACCTTCCCATTACTCTCTAGAACCTGGATATAAGTCTATGATGGATACTATAGGATTAGTACCATATTTACATATGAACATGCGATTAGGAGAGGGAACAGGTTGTCCTTTGATGTTTAATATAATTGAATCAGCCCTTGCTATGATGAATAATATGATTACCTTTGAATCAGCAAAGATAGATACGGATTACTTGGTTGATATACGTGCATAAGCATTTGTCAATGAATTTTAGTTTGATATATATTATATAACTTCTTTTTAGCAATTTTTTATGGATTATGTTTAGTTTTTTGTGATATAATTTAATAGATGATTGTTATTGGATTGAATTTTAAATAAGATATAATTCCCAGTTTTAGATGGAGTGTTATATATATTGTCTATGTTGATGATGTTATTAAAAAGTACTTGTCATAAGACGCTTTTATTAGTAAAATATACATTGGATTAGAAATCGTTAATGAGAACTATGAAGAAATTACGTCAAAAGATAACTTTGATGTTAAGATTCTATAAATCAAAATAAGAAATTATCAATTATTATTGAATTATCAATTTAAGGAGGATTTTTCACTATGGCAAAAAGAGGCGGTTTTGGAGGCGGAATGCCTAATAATATGAACAATCTAATGAAACAAGCACAAAAGATGCAAAAGAAAATGCAGGAAATGCAAGAAGACCTGGATAATCAAGTGTTTGAAGCTTCAGCAGGTGGTGGAGCAGTAAAAGTAACAGTAACTGGTAAGAAAGAAGTTACAAAAGTAAGCATTAACCCTGAAGTAGTTGATGAAGACGATGTAGAGATGTTAGAAGATCTAATTCTAGCTGCTGTTAACGAAGCTATGCGTACAGCTGATGAGAAGGTTAACCAGCAAATGTCAAAAGTTACTGGTGGATTAAACATGCCAGGAATATTCTAGAAGGATGATATAATGGACTATTTTGGAAATCAAATAGGAAAGTTAATAGAAGAACTATCAAGATTACCTGGTATTGGAAGTAAGACAGCTCAGAGATTAGCTTTTCATATAATAAATATGCCAGCAGAACAAGCAGAAAGATTATCAAGTGCAATAGTTGATGCTAAGAAACATGTTAAGTACTGCAGCAAGTGTTGTACAATTACAGATGCAGAGTTATGTCCTATTTGTAGCAGTCCAAAAAGAGATTTAGATACTATAATGGTAGTAGAAGATTCTAGGGATATGGCTGCCTATGAAAGAACAAAACAATACAAAGGAGTATATCATATACTTCATGGAGCAATTTCTCCTATGATTGGAATAGGACCATCGGACCTCAAGATCAAAGAACTGTTGACAAGACTGTCTTCTGATACTGTTAAAGAAGTTATACTTGCTACCAACTCAACAGTTGAAGGAGAAGCTACTGCAATGTATCTAAGCAAATTAATAAAACCCTTACAGATAAAGGTATCTAGAATCGCTAATGGCGTTCCTATTGGTGGAGACTTGGAATATGTTGATGAAGTAACTTTATCAAGGGCATTAGAAGGAAGAATAGAATTATAATAATATGTTTATATATGAAAATCATAGTTAAAAATTGTTTTAATTATGATTTTTGTTTTTATTAATACCAAAGTACTACTTTCTATTACACTTAAAATCTTATATGATGAAGTTAGTTATTAATATGAAAATAGTGTATAATAGTAACATAACTTAGTAAGATAAAATTAAAAGGGATGATAAATAATGAAAACAGACAATAGAATATCCGACGCCGAATGGGAAGTAATGGAGATAGTATGGGATAATAAGAAGATAAGAGCATATGACATCATCAAAAAATTAGAGATGAAGACTTCTTGGAGTGACAAGACAGTAAGGACTCTAATAAGAAGATTAGTGGATAAAAATGTATTAGGCGTTGAAAAGGAAAAATTCAATATGTACTATCCTCTATTATCAAAAGAGGAATGTGTCAAAGAAGCAACTAATAAATTTATCAATAAAGTATACAAAGGTTCAATAGGACTTTTAGTATCTAATTTCGTTAAGAACAATAAGCTGACACAGAAGGATATAGATGTATTGAAAGATCTACTCAATGAGGATGAAAATAAAAAATAAAACCCTATTTACGAGTTTTATTCTGCTTTATAATGTTATTCAAAATAAGGAAATGTTTATTAACTTATTATTGATAGGTAATTATGGAAGAAACGGGTATCATTACCATTTTTCATGAATAAAAAGGAACCTAAATCAGACGCGTATTGAATGTATATTGAATTACCTTGTGCTTCTTTTGGAATTAGTTGTTTGGTGGATACTCTTTTATCTAAACCTACCCATTTTTTATTATAAAATAGAATTGGTTCATTATCGGGATCATCATCTTTATAATAATACATTCTAATAATATATTTATTGTTGGAAACCCATTCACTAGTTTTTTGCAGTTTTGATTCAAACTCAATATGTACGTTATCTTTATTTTTTAACAATGCATGGTTGCTTGGAATTTTTATGGTTACATAGAAATTTTTATAATTAGCATCAGTATACATTCCAGTAGATATAGTACTCTTGGTTATTAAAGCATTATAAGAATCAACTACAAAGGGAGTTATATTTTCAAATAGATTATCACCTGATCTTTGATCCAATGGATTATCCTCATATTGTATGTGTATATCTTTTACCACGAAAATGTAAAATAATACGGATGCGTTTAAAAACAATAATATAATTAAAACCTTTTTCCTTAATCTCATCTTATTCCACCTTAATATAAAGTTATACTATACACTTTCTCATTATTCGAGTTAATGAGTATCATTACGTTACAGTCTGCGCCTTCATAAAAATATTTATGAAATGAATTGGTAAAATCTTTATTTATCAGTTTCATATTATTAACTTGGGCTATTTCAAGTGCTTTGGATTTAGACATACCCTGTTTTATATCCTTATATCCAGTAGTTGTTATTTCCAGTGTTTTTCTGGATGAACCATTTCCGTCAGTACCATCAAACCAAAATTGTACTTTTTCTCCAAGCACATTATAATAAACAATATAGTAAGGAATATCATTGGTCTTCAATAAAAAAGTATGTACAGGCTGAATACCATAACTTACGCAAACATCGTGTTCAGATACTTGTAAGTAAGTATATAAATCTTGTTTATGATAAGTAATTGAAGGTCTTGTACAAGTATCGTCATTAAGTCCTAGCAAGGCGATTATTAATATTATAATTGATGAAAAAATAATTACAGGTTTACTTTTTTGGTTAAAATTATTTATCTGAAGTATTCGTGCATTAGCTTCTGAACGATCATTTATAAGGGCTTTAGCTACAAGAGTGTTATTGATTTTTGTTGAAATAGTAAACTCCAGCATCTGTATCAGAGTAAGTCCGTAAGTTTTATGTTCATGTCTACCTAGATATTTCAATACGCTTTCATCACATGCCAATTCACAATCTTTTTTACTTCTAAAGAATACATACCACACTAAAGGATTAAACCAATGTAAGATACATACCAGCATACCTAAGATATTAAATAATACATCATATCTTTTTATATGAACCATTTCGTGAAGAAATATGAATTTTAACTCATTGTAGTCTAAACTAGTAATGATATTTTGTGGTACAATTATTTTGGGAAACATGATTCCATAAGTCATAGGTGAAGATATATTTGAAGAAACATATAGTTTAATATTTTTCTTTGTATTTATCTGAGACTTGCATTCTTTCATAATATTTAGCATATTTTCGTTGGCACATAAATTGGAATTTTTGAAAAGCATTGTTATGTTTATATTGATATAAATAAAAATCAACAAGAAAAATAGAATGCCTATTATCCATATGATTGCAAACAGATGTTTCCAATTCATGGAAAAAGCACTATTAACAAATGAGTCTACAGGTATGTTATCTCCAATAAACTCAAAGTTATCATAAGAAGTACCTAATCTACCTAACAAAACATTACCTTTATCAAAGCTTAATCTTTTGACTATTCCTAAGTTATAAAGAGATAATACATTTTCAAGAGGGCTGGTGGGTATCAGTAATCTAACTATAAGTACTGACCATAGAGTATAGACCCATCTAGATGTAAAGTTTCTCTTGAATATATGTTGCAGTGTTAGAATAATGAGAATAAGAATAATACCTTTGATTGAGGTTATCATACATACATTAAATAAATAATCTAGATTCAGCATACTAATCACCAATATATATTATATAAGAAATAGCTGAAGAATCAATAGGTTTGGAATAAATTGTTATAAAAATATGTATAAGGTATTCAAGTAAGTCAGAAAAAGAGTTTTGTTCTGACTTGGTTTTTGCAAAATAGTATATGTATATGTTACGCCAGCTACTTGCTCGTCCTGAGTTCAACAAATAATAATGGACATCGAGTCCATTATTATTTCTGACAGTCCAGTAGGGCTGTCAGATTAAAAGCTGGGTTCGGCGTCCTGCCTCACTACTTCACATATACATATACTATTTTGCTAAGAATACCCTTCAATATCATCACAAAACTCTTTTTCTTCTGAGTGAGCTGACTATTGGCTATTAATAGATATAATTTAAAACAGTATTTACATCTTTAACTATTTATGGTAGTATTTATAGGTAACTGAACATTTATTAAAGTCATAGTGACTACAAATGTAAGATGAATTCATTAAAAATAGATATTTGCTTTAATAATAATTTAGAAATCAATCTACCCAATAATTAATAAAAGATAGGATTCAGTATATCCATGGTTATTACAAATGTAATCACTTTTAAACAACAATAGCAAAATTTTGTTTTAGAATAAGAAATTTATTAATTGATATATTGTGATTAGTATAACTTCTTATTTTAAAATGTTATTTATAATTATCTAGAGGAGGAAATTTATGAAAAAGACTAAAAAAGTAATCAAGAAATCAGTTTCAGTAATGTTATTAACGACTCTATTACTATCTCAAAGTGTATCAGTACATGCTGGATTTTGGGATAAAGTAAAGGATACAGTAAAAGATACTGTAGAGGATGTAAAAGATACGGTAGAGGATACTGTAGATGATGCAAAGGATTGGACAGAAAACGCAATAGACGATGCAACAGACTGGACAGAGAACGCAGTAGATGATGCGACAGACTGGACAGAGAATGCAATAGATGATGCGACAGACTGGACAGAGAACGCAATAGATGATGCGACAGACTGGACAGAAAACGCAATAGATGATGCAACTGATTGGACAAAGAATGCAATATATGATGTATCAGAATTTATGGATGACGTATTAAAGGACAATCCTGAATTGAGTGAGCTTGATTTATTACCAGTATTGAATATGGATGTAACTACAGCAACAAATGTACTTACTTCAGAAACTGGGACTTTTACATACGGAGATAATGTTAAAGAAAAGAAATTACCATTTGAAGCAGAAAAGAATCTTAAGAAGGCTTTAAAAGATATAGGTCTTACTGAATATTGGAGTAAATTTGTAATCACAGAGGTTTCTGAAACATCAGGAGATATTAATATAGGTGAATATGTAGCTAATCTACTTCCTTATTCATTTATCTATGGGGATAAAGTAGCAGATGCTATCAATGATGAATTAAAAGAGTATACATTAGTTGATATAGACCCTTACAAAGATGGTATTGTACCAAGTGATACAGTGGATGGAATGAATTTTACATACACTATCAAAGGTGACAAAGCTAATCTACAAGGAAATTACATGTTAGTAATAACTGGACTAAAATATGGTGTTAGAGATGATTTTACTGTTACATTAAAACTTGGAGATAAAGAAATTCCTACAGAAAAAAGAGCTCTTAATAAAGAAGAAGTGGCATTTGTAGCTACTATCAACAATACAGATGCTAATGAACTTAAAGTAATTTATAAAAATGAATTTGAGAAACCAGCAGATATTGCTTTTGAGATTGCAGATGGAATACAAGATGGAATAAATTCATTAGTACCATTTGGAGATCCAATAAGTAATAGTTTTAGAGATAAGATAAAAGATAGCATCAATGATATTGTATTCTATATGGAAGATACAAAAAAAGATAAGAATGGTAATACAAAAACAAATAAAGACGGTTCAGAGAAAAAAGAAGTTAATGAAGTATCAATTAATGATGTTTTGGGTGATGGTGATGTTGGAGTAATTATCACTGATATGATTTATAAAATACCTGGACTAGGCAGTATTCTAAAGCCTATTTTGAAAATATCAGGTGGAGATGATAAGTTAGCTGAAATAATCAGAGATGCTATTGGTCAAGCTGAAGTTAAATCTTTTGCTAATCTGAAGGATGGAAAGATATATATCAAAACTTTTGATACTGTTGAAGCAATGGAAACAGAGATTCAAAACAGTACTTCAAAGTCAAATGTTGATTTACAAGATTATAAAAAAGAAGATACAGAGAATGTTGAAGTAGATGAAGGTATTGTTGATACTTTACCTCAAGATAATGAAGCTGATGAAAATACAGATGCTGATAATACAGGTTCAGATAAAGTTGAAGATGCAGATATGGAAACAGAACAACCTGTTGAAGAAAAGGTAATGCCGACTTCTCTTGTAATCAAGCAATATGACACAGTAGGTAATATCTCATTAAGATATTATGGAGATTATTCAATGAAACAAGCAATCTATAATGCTAATAAAGATTACTTCAAAAAAACAGGAAATAAACTGAATGTTGGTGACACATTAGTTCTTCCAGAACCAGCAAAATGCTTACCACCTATTGAAGACGAAGATACAAAAGTATATGTAGTCAAAGTAGGAGATACTTTAGCTAAGATAGCTAAACAATTCTACAAAGATGCCAGTGCTTTCGATAAGATAGTTGAAGCTAACCAAGATGTAATAAAGGATGTTAATAAAATATACGAAGGACAGGTATTAGCAATACCAGTAAAATAGTATTTCAGTACATTGCCATTAGGAGACAGAGAAATCTGTCTCTTTTACTTTTTTATATGAAAGTACAATTTTTTAAGCATATGAAATAGAATTTTTTTATCTCATTATTTGAGGATAAATGCCGATATATAAAATAACTATTGAATCAAAAACGGAGTTGATTAGGTTATGAATACTATATGGGATGTAACAAGTACTACCTTCAATATTGACGATTCTACCAAGAAAATGAACTATAATAAAGATAATGTTACAGGACTTGTGAAGGATAAAAATGAAGCTGGTACATTGATAGAAGTTATGGGTAGAGATATTATGGTTCCTAATAATATTGAGATAAAAGAAGATGTAGGTGAAACATGCAGCTTTCAGATAGAAGAAGCTAAAGGAGATAAGATTAGTTTGAAATATATTTCAAAAGAAAAAGAAATAACAAGAAGAAACAATAAAATGTCATCTTTTAGAGATATATGGAACAAAAATACGCCTATGAGCAAAGAAATGATGGATATAATCACATCCATGAAAAATAAAGATAAAAGTACCATAGATGAATACAAAGATATAATAAATAGTACTAAAAAACAACTAGAGATACTTCTATCAAAAGTTACTGATGATGATATAAAAGATATTATCAACAAAAGCTACAATCCGGAAAAAATGACTATAGATCTATTTGAAAAAATAGTATCCAAGAATAAATTGGCAGTTAAGAAAGATGATACAGAAAAAATAAAAAAAGAGGTTAATAAAGAAATTGAAAGATACGCCAAGATTTTTGGAAGCAAAGAAGAAATAAAATCAATAATAAATAAGCTAAAAGAAAAAAATCTTCCTGTTAATGAACACAATATAATGAAACTAAGAAGTGCACTCAATAAGTATGATGCCATCAAACAATTAAAAGAAGAAGCCATATTGAATGTCCTTAAAAACAATATAGAAATGACAGTTGAAAAGCTGTATGAGGCGAAATATACTAGCGGAAAATCTAATAGTGCTAATAGTTCATATGGTAATAACTCTAATAATCAAAGTGCACCTATTACAAATGATGAGTTAAAAGAATTAGAACCACAGATAAAAAATATACTTAAGAATAATGATATTGACCCTAATGAGAAAACTATTAAGGCTGCTAAAACCTTAATTCAAAATAATGTAGAAATAGATAAGGCGAATATAGAGAAATATCTATACCTAAAGGATATTGAAAATAATATTAAACCAGAACAGATTATAGATAAAGCTGTTGATAACATTATTAACAACAAGAAAATAGATGACATTGAATTGACCAACAATATAACCCAGCACAATAAGGTCATAAAAAATGATAAATCAGATAGATTAAAGGCTAAAAAAACCATAGACAATCTACCTAACATAAAAGATGAACATCTTAAGAAACTTATAATCAAGGGTAAAACAATTAACCTAGACAATCTAGAAAAAGAATATGAAGATAAGCCCATAAGTGAAGAAAGAGAAACTAACTTATCCGAAAATCAACAAGATAAATATATAACAGCAAAGAGACAGATTGAAGAGATTAGATTGAAGATGACCATAGAATCAGCCAACAGGATGCTTGATAATGGAATAAAAATTGATACAGCACCACTGAACCAACTTGTTGAAGAGCTTAAACAACTAGAAAGAGCTGACATAAAAAATGAACTGTCATCAGTAGGAGCTAAACCAACAGATTCTAATATTGATAAGATGAACAAAGTATTAGAGACAGTTGAGAAAGCAAGAAATACATCTACCAACATATTAGGACAAGTAATGAAAAAAGCAGTAGACTTTACGCTGAAAGCCATAACAAGCGATACCAATGATGTTACCAATAAGAGTAATATGCTACAGGAAATGTATGATAAATTGGGAACTAAGCCAAGAGCAGATCTGGGAGATAATATTAAAAAGACTTTTAATCAGTTAGAGAATATTCTAAAAGAGTTAAATATAGATATTAATACTGATAATATAAGGGCTGCTAAAATCTTGGTCCACAATGAAATGGAAATCTCAGAAAGTAATATTAATAATATAAAGCTTCTGGATCAACAAGTAAACATTGTGTTGAACAGACTTCATCCTAACATAGTTGCACATATGATAAAAGATAATCTGTCACCAGTAGAAATGAATATTAATGAAGTTATAGATTATATGCACAATTTTGATGAGCTAATAGGAGAAGACCTGACAGATAAAATTGCAGCATTCATAAATGAAATGGATAAAGACAATACTCTATCTGAAAAAGAGAGAAAAAGTATGATAGGTATATATAGAATGCTTCATACCATATCCAAATCAGAAGGAAGAGCAGTAGGATTCCTGGTAAAAAAAGATATGAAACTATCTCTCAACAACCTTATGGAAGCAGCAAAATATCTAAGAAAAACTGGTGGAAAACGTACAGATATCAATGTGAACATAGATGACAATTTTGGTGCATTAGAGAACTTGAAATATGATAGTGAATCCATTAGAAACCAAATACAAGAAGCATTTGAGAAAGCTGGTTTTGAGGTTAATAAAAGCAATATAAAGCTTATGGAAAGTATAGAAGAGTTTCAACTACAGATAACCAAAGATAATATAATTGATATGCAGTATCTTGAAAATAACATTAAAGAATTAATCAGAAAATCTTCTCCTGATAATCTAAAAAAATTATTAGAAAAAGATGGAATAATGGATAAACCCATTGAAGAAATATTAAATATGATAGATGAAAATGAAATACAAGAATTGGATACCCATAGAATAAGAGAACAGCTTAACCAAGTGAAGAATACATCCTCAGAATCAATTAAATTCTTACAAAAACTACAATTACCTGTTAACCTTAAAAATCTAACTACAATAAGTAATCTAATGCAGGATAACAATGAATTGAGTAATAAGCTGAAACACCTTATGGGAGAATTCAATGATACAGATATTAATAAGGAGATAACTAATACTTTTGGTGAAATACTTAATCGCCTTGCGGGTGGAGAAGAAATATCAAATATCTACAATGAAATACAAGAAGAATTAAAAGAGATCAAAGGAAAGTCATTTGAACTTAATCAAAATAAAAGACCTAATATAACTAATGATCTCACAGAGATAAATCGAATATTAGATATGAACAAAGAGATGGAAGACAAAGAAGATTATGTTCAAATACCTATTTTACTCAATGGAGAAATGACTCAACTTAATATATATTACATAGACAAAGACAAAACTGTTGATGAAAATTCAATGAAAGTGTTGTTATCTCTTAAAACCAAAAATCTTGGAATAGTCAATTCAATAGTAAAAATGAATGATAAAGATATTGAAATCGATATATCATCTACTAAGGTTAACGAGACAAAATATTTGATGGAATATAGTAAAGAACTAAAGTCGATGATAGAAGATATGGGTTATAATGTATCTTCAATTAAATATGATAATCCACAGATTGAAACACCACTGGATGTTAAACAGCAAGTGAATAACAATACATCCAATGATAATAAGATGGGTAATTTTGAAATGCTTATATAATAGTTTTACAAGAGGTATTAGGTAGTTAATGTTCAAAAAGGAGTGTTTATTATAGAAGATACAGGTGTGAATGAAAATAATAAGCAACAAGCTAAAAGTGACATTTATATATTGGCTAAGAAGCTAGCAGAATTTATAGGTAATTTAGATGAAAACAGGAATCATAGCAATGATGAATAATGCCTAAGGGTTTTATCGGGGTATGCCTAAATAAATTTTGAAATAAGTCGATAAAATATATGTAGTCTAGATAGATACAATAAAACAAAGGGCAGAGTTAATTATATAAAGTGTAGTAAATATAAATATTATATTAATTATTATAAGTAACAACAAGTAATAATAAGAACCATAAAAACTTTAGAAAAATGGAAAGTAGGACTTTCTTATATAATAAAAAAGGGGTGTCGCAATGAGAATTAATCACAACATACCAGCACTTAGAGCTTTACATCAATTAACAATGAACAATTCCAAATTAGATAAATCATTAGAGAGGTTATCATCAGGGCTTAGAATCAACCACTCTTCGGATGATGCGGCTGGACTTGCCATTACTCAAAAAATGGATACACAGGTAAGAGGATTGGAACAGGCAAAAAGAAATACCATGGACGGTATATCTCTTATACAAACTGCTGAGGGTGCACTAAATGAAGTACATTCCATGCTTCAAAGAATAAGAGAATTATCAGTACAAGCTTCTAATGGTACATATGATGACGAAGATAGAAAAGCTATTCAAGAAGAAGTAGGACAACTTCAAAAAGAGATTCAGAGAATATCTGAAAATATTGAATTCAATGAGAGAAAATTATTGAATGGTGAGATTGATAGAAGAGCGTTTCCAGACTTTGATAGTATTGCTAAGATAGTATCCTTATCAGATACTGTTGAACCAGGTGATTATAAGTTGAATATTATCTCTGATGCAACGAAAGCTAATATAACATCAACAGATACTTGTAAAGATATTACAAAGGATGGAATAATTAGTCTTAATGGGGAAGAAGTAAAAATATATTCGACCGATGATGCGGATATGGTATTTTCTAAGTTAAGAGGATTAGCTGAAAAAGTAGGAGTCAATCTGAAGTCAATAGATAGTTCGGGTGCTTCAACTGAATTTATGCTAAATGATACTGTAAAATTGCAATTTGAATCAAAACAATATGGTTCTGATTATAAATTAGATTTAAAAGGCTCGAATGATGTATTAGGCTTTCTTGGTTTAAGTTCACAGACTGTTACAGGGAAAGACGTAGAAGCTAGTATTGACAGTGACAATAGTGATTTTTCTCCAACAGCAACAGTATCTTGTAAAGGCAATATTGTAACTGTTAGTGATATTAATGGGTTTGAGATGAAATTTGAGGCTGTTGAAGGTAGAGTAGAAAATAATGAAGCATACAAAGCTGGCATAGGCGTTTCGGTAACAGGTGTAACGGCAGAGCAAAATGATATTTATGTAAAATCATTTATGAGTGCTTTAGGTAGTGGTAAGAGTTTAGCTGATGCACAGTCCTATGCTCATTCAATGAGTCTAATACCATCTACTAAGGATATGTCTAGTGTTAATGATGCAATATTAGCAAAAGCATGGGATGTTGCAGATAGTATATTAGGGTCTCCTGGATCAGATATTATCAAAAGTCATTTGGGTAAAACAGATAATGAAATTATTAATACTATAGCTACAGGAGCAATAACTACAAAAACTGCTAAAAAAGCATTAGATGCTTACAAAGCAGTATTATGTAATCAAACTAACATCAGCGTCCTAGACGCCGGTCCATTAGACCTCCAAATAGGTGCCAATGAAGGACAATTCATGGAAGTTAGAATACCTAACTTATCACCAAAAGCATTAGGAATACATACACTTAACCTCTCAACTGCTGATGGTGCACAGCTTGCAATAGGTACTGTAGATGATGCAATAAGCCAAGTATCAGGTATCAGAGCAAAACTTGGAGCTTATCAAAATAGATTAGAACATACTGTTAACAACTTAAGTGTAGCTTCAGAAAGTATGACAGAGGCTATGTCTCGTATTCAAGATGCAGATATGGCATTTGAGATGGCTCAATACACTCAAAGAAATGTTATAGCTCAAGCTGGAACTTCTATGTTAGCACAAGCTAACCAAAGACCACAATCTATCCTACAATTATTACAAGGATAAGAAAATAGATTATAGCAAATAGTTAATAATATATCCCGAAAGGAATGTTATAATGGTAGAAGATACAGTGAAAACATATCAGAATAAAATAATTAATGCAAATAGAGAACAACTGTTAATAATTACCTATGAACTATTTATGGGTGAGATTGATAATTCCATTGAAGCTATTAACAATGAGGATGAAGATACATTTAACCAATGTATGACCAAAGTTCACAAATTACATAGAGAATTAACGGATACTCTAGATATGTCCTATGAGATATCAAGGTATTTATTATCACTATATATTTACATGAATAAAAAGCTAATAGAAGCTTCAATCCAATTTAATATAGAACCTTTGACAGAAGTTAAGAAACTGGCTAATATACTATTAGAAGGTTTCAAAGAAGCCGCAAAAGGACAAAATAGTAAATCACTTATAAAAAATTCACAGAAATTATATGCTGGTCTTACATACGGAAAAGGTACTCTTAATGAAACAATAATAAATGAAGTTGAATCTAGAGGATTTAAAGCATAGAAATATAATAATAAAAGAGAGAAAGATGCTGACGTAATGGTTAAGTATCTTTTTTTTTTCTCAACCTATTAATATTATTTTCTTAAAATACCTAAAAGACTTGAACTATTGTAAATATATGGTATAATAGTAATCAAATGGAAATAATTTACAGATAGGAGGGGGAACATGGTGGAAGTACGTTATATTATATCGGATGCATCAAAACAATTAGATGTAGAACCCCATGTACTCAGATATTGGGAAGAAGAATTAGAGCTTAATATCCCTAGAAATGAACTTGGACATAGATACTTTCGAGCTGAGGACTTGAATATATTAAAAAGCGTTAAAAAACTAAAAGAACAAGGACTACAATTAAAAGCCATCAAAATGATGTTGCCAGGGATTCTTGAGGAGGACAAGCTGTGTGGGGAGGAAGATACCCCTAAACAGGAAATACAAGAAGTATCTAAAGCAGTTCCTATGGAAGTATCTAAATCGGGAAGCAGTAAGGTACAGCAATTCCAAGAGTTCCTCCAATGCGTTCTTGAAGATACATTAAAAGAGAATAACCAGATATTAAAAGAACAATTAACAAAAGAAGTATCAAGCGAAGTAAGATTCCTATTGGAAGAGCGTGAAGAGAAGGAAGAAAAAAGATATAAAAAGCTAGATGAAACTATAAGAGAAATGCAAAAAATGAGGCAAGAAACAGCAACTTCAACAAATAGAAGATTTTTTAGATCAAAAAAATCAAAGGGATAGGGTAGTATTTTAAATAAAAAAGGAGCAACAATTTGCTCCTTTTTAATATAAGTAATTATTTATTATTCTGGTTGTGGAGCGTCTACTGGACAGACACCTGCGCAAGCGCCACAATCAATACAAGTATCAGCGTCGATAACATATTTTGAATCGCCTTCTGAAATAGCGTCTACTGGACATTCTGATTCACAAGCCCCACATGAAATACACTCATCATTAATTACGTATGCCATATTAAAGCACCTCCTGATTTTATTTATAAAACTTACAGCTACATTTTAATATATTAATAGCTATAATACAAGCATTAAATTAAAAAATAACAATAATTTAATTTAATGCTTATTAACTTAATTAAATTACCAAAAAGTTATTAATCAACTTGTTACAACATTGAGATTATGTTCTTTTATAATACTCATTGCCTTAATAACTTCTTCCTTGGTAGGTTCTTTTGTGTCCCCAAGTTCATAAGTATAGCCTAATTCTTCCCATTTGAATTCACCCATTTTATGAAATGGTAGAAGTTCAATTCTTTCTATATTATTGAAATTACTCAAAAATATAGATAAGTTTTTGATATGTTCTTCATTATCACTTAGTCCTGGAACCAATACATACCTTATCCAGACAGGTTTATTAAGCTCACCTAGATAATTCATAAAGGATATAGTAGGGTCAAGGGACACACCTGTAATATACTTATATCTATCACTATCATAACACTTTATATCCAGAAGTACTAGATCAGTATAATCCAGTACTTCTTTTGTTGTGTCATTAAAGATATAACCGGAGGTATCAATTGCTGTGTGAATACCTTCTTCTTTACATCTTTTGAATAGTTCTTTAACGAATTTTCCTTGTAGGAGTGGTTCACCGCCTGTAACAGTGACCCCACCACCTGAAAATTTCATGTATGATTTATACTTTTTAATTTCTAGAATTAATTCTTCTACAGTCTTCTCTTCGCCATCACCTAGTTTCCAAGTGTCTGGATTATGGCAGTATTTACATCGCAAAGGGCAGCCTTGCATAAAGATCACGAATCTTATACCAGGTCCATCTACAGTACCACAAGTCTCAATAGAATGAATTTTCCCTATTACACTCATTGCAATAACCTCCTTAGGTATGGCTTAACACATTGTTTTACGCTCTTTCATGGAATGTTCTATGAATAACATCTAACTGTTGTTCTCTTGTTAATTTGATGAAGTTAACAGCATATCCAGAAACCCTTATTGTTAATTGTGGGTATTTTTCTGGATGATCCATAGCATCTATTAATGTTTCTCTATCAAATACGTTTACATTGATATGATGACCTTTATCATGGAAATAACCATCTAATAGACCTACTAAGTTACTTACTCTAGTTGTTTCATTCTTACCAAGTGCTTTTGGTACGATTGAGAAAGTATATGAAATACCATCTTCTGAATGCTCATATGGTAATTTGGCTACTGATGACATTGAAGCGATTGCTCCATTTTTGTCACGTCCATGCATTGGGTTAGCACCTGGAGCAAATGGATCTCCACCTTTTCTGCCATCTGGAGTGCTACCAGTTTTCTTACCATAAACAACATTGGAAGTAATTGTAAGGATTGACATAGTAGGAACTGAATCTCTATAAGTCTTATGTTTTCTTAGTTTGTTCATAAAGTTTTCAACTATTTCACTTGCAATATTGTCAACACGGTCATCGTTGTTACCGAATGCAGGATAGCTATCAGCTTCTACTTCGTAATCTATAGCTAGACCTTCTTCATTTCTGATAACTTTCACTTTTGAGTGTTTTATAGCTGATAATGAGTCGGCTACAACGGATAATCCAGCGATACCACAAGCAGAAGTTCTTAGTACATCTTTATCATGAAGTGCCATTTGTAATTTTTCATAGCAGTATTTATCATGCATATAGTGAATAATATTCAATGTATTAATATATAATTGAGCTAACCAATCAAGAATAGCATCAAATTTTCTTGTAACTTCATCATAATCAAGATACTCAGAAGTCACAGGAGCGAATTCTGGACCGATTTGGTCTCCAGATTTTTCATCTCTACCACCATTGATTGCATATAGTAATGCTTTTGCAAGGTTTGCTCTTGCTCCGAAGAACTGCATTTGCTTACCGATTTTCATAGCAGATACACAACAAGCAATACCGTAATCATCACCATACCATGCTCTCATCAAATCATCATTTTCATACTGGATTGAGCTTGTATCTATAGAAACTTTTGCACAGAATTTCTTGAAGTTCTCAGGTAATCTTTCAGACCATAAAACTGTTAAGTTAGGTTCTGGTGCTGGTCCTAGATTGTTTAATGTATGAAGAGTTCTGAAACTGTTTTTAGTTACTAGAGTTCTACCATCAATTCCCATTCCACCAATAACTTCTGTAACCCATGTTGGGTCTCCAGAGAATAATTCATTGTAAGAAGGAGTACGTAGGAATCTTACCATTCTAAGCTTCATTACAAACTGATCCATTAATTCTTGTGCTTCTTTTTCAGTTAGAACGCCTGTATTTAAGTCTCTCTCAATATATATATCTATGAAAGTAGAAACTCTACCTAATGACATTGCGGCTCCATCTTGTTCTTTTATAGCTCCAAGATATCCGTAATAAGTCCATTGAATAGCTTCTGCTGCATTAGAAGCAGGTTTGCTGATATCATGTCCATAAGTGGCAGCCATCTCTTTTAATTGTTTCAATGCAACGATTTGTTCTGAGATTTCTTCTCTAAGAACAATGACATTTGGTTCCATGAAATCCATTTCTAATTGCTTTTTCTCTTCTTGCTTACCAGCGATTAGAAAATCAGTACCATATAGAGCCACACGTCTATAGTCACCAATTATTCTACCTCTTCCGTAAGCATCTGGCAACCCTGTAATAATACCTGAATGTCTTGCTTGACGCATATTATCAGTATAAGCATCGAAAACTCCATCGTTATGAGTCTTTCTATACTTTGTGAAAATTTTATCAGTTTCTTTGTCAAGTTCATAGCCATAAGCATTTAAAGCGTTTCTTACAACTCTGATACCACCATTAGGCATTATACCTCTTTTTAAAGGCTTATCAGTTTGGAATCCAACAATTTTTTCTAAATCCTTGTTTACATAACCAGGACCGTGTGATGTCACTGATGAAGGAACTTTTGTTTCTGCATCTAAGATTCCTTTTTTATTTTCTTCTTTTGTTAGTTCGCATACTTCTTCCCAGAGTTTTTTTGTGTTTGCTGTAGGTCCCTCTAAGAAAGAATCGTCACCATCAAATGGTTTATAGTTTGTTTGGATAAAATCTCTTACATCAATATTTTTTTCCCAGTTTCCAGGTATAAAATTTTTCCAATAATCTTTCATGGTCAATGACCTCCTTCTAGATTTATATTAATATACAGTTACCAAAGTTATTAATTGCTATAGTTATTATTAGCTATATATATTGAACTTAAACATCTATAAAACCATATGGGTAAATTCAATATATCTCTTTTATAAGTTGAATAGCAAGATATAATTAGTAAATACATTTTTAAGTGATTTTATAACTAAGTGGTTAATAAATTATATTATGTAAAACATCATGTATAATTTATAGTTATATTATATATGGATACTGTATACACGTCAAGAGATTTTTACAAAATAATCATTCTTATTTAGTAAAAGATATTGATAAAAGATATTGAACTTAAAAAAATAGAATGTTAAAATGTATTATATAGTTTAAACATGAGAAGTAATAGGGGTGAAATTAATGGAGAAAATAGAAACTAAGTATCAAAAAATTAAAAAAGATATAGAAAATAAAATCAATACTGGAGAATTCAAATCAGGGGAAAAAATACCATCTGAGCGAAAATTATGTGAGTTGTATAATATAAGTAGGATGACAGCAAGGCAAGCCGTCAATGAACTGGTGAAAGACGGTATTGTCTATAGAGAAAAGGGAAGAGGTACGTTTGTTTCATCACCTAATTTTCTCCAAAGGAATGTTAAGAGTTTTACTGATACCTTAAGAGAAAGAGGATTTAATCCCAGCACTAATATCATTGAATTTTCAACGGTTTATAATCTTAGAGATATCAGTAATATAATGGAAGTACCCTATGAAACGAAATTCTATAAATTAAAGAGATTGAGATTAGGTAATGAACTTCCTATGGCGTTAGAAACAGTGTATATTCAAAAAGATAGATGTCTGGGACTCCACAAATATGATATCAGCAAATCCTTATACGAAGTCCTTGAAGAGCATTATGGCTATAAAGTGGAGAATATATCTTGTGATATTGATGCTTGTATTGCCAATAACATAATGATGAAAGTATTCAACATGAAAAAAGCTAGAGCATTACTCAAAATAACAGGTATAAGCTATACCAGTAATGGGGAAAAATTATTCTATGAAGAATCCTATTATAGACCAGACTTATATAAATATCGTGTTGACATTTTTAGAAGAACATAAATTATAACTACTAAATTGTTTTTTACCCAATGTATTATGATAACATGTGGAAAAGTTGGTTTAATTACAATAATTTTATTGTAAATAATTAGGATTTATATTATAATGAATTAAAATTTGATATTGTACTTCAAATTTTTAGCAACAAAATACTTCGGATTAGACGTTTATAACGACTAATACTATTAAAAGGAGGTAAATGCTATGGCAAAAGTAACTAAAGACATGATAATCGCTGATATTATTGCAGTAGATCAAAATATCATTCCTATTTTAATGGAAGCAGGTATGCATTGTATTGGGTGTCCATCTGCTCAAGGAGAAACATTAGAAGAAGCAGCATTTGTTCACGGAATGGATGTAGATGAATTAATTAACAAAATCAACACTTTTTTAGAAACTAAAGAATAAATAAAGATAGATATAAATTTAGGTACCCTCAACCGTATTAAGTAGGGTACCTTATTTTTGTTTATAAATTAGATAATATTTGAATTGCATTATTTTTTATGATAATTTCATGATGTTCTTCATAAAATATCTCCATTATATTGGTAGCTGGAACCTTATTTCCATATTCTGATAAGAAACCATTAAGACCTATAAATGCATCATTCTCATTATCGGATTTGTGAATAACAAGATAATACTCTTTTATAGTTTCGTCTTTATATAATGAATTAAGACCATCATAAAGTGGACTTATAATCTGGGTTACTTTAATCACTTCGTCAAGAGATTTAAAGGAATAAATAATCTGTTTTGTATTTAGATTGATTTCTTTGTTAACTGCTTGGTCATTATTATCTGCAACTTCTTTTTTCTTAAAATTACGTATGTTCTGCTGAGGAATAGAAGCTAATTTATCATCTAATTCATCAGGATTATCAACTTTAGTAATTATTAACATTATACTTTCTTTTGAAAGGGGTATTGCCTCAATCATTAAAGGTACATTATCTGCTTCAAAACCAAATTCAACAGAAGCTTGTGCCATCATATCTTTAAATAATTCTTGTGTCTTCTCGGTTCCATATGCGAGTTCGCTGATCTTTATCTGTCTTTTTGTCAAATCTGTTTTATTTAAAGTACATCTAATCTGAGCATTACTTATCTTTTCAATTTTCATATTATCACTTCCTTAATACTTGACCTATATATGCTTAAGTTTTAACCTAGCATATATCATTTAATCATTTATATATTGAATTTCATTAAACGGATAGTTATAAAACCCAATATATATTAATTGCCTGCCTACATATTAAAAAAGAAAGTTACAATTTGAGATTTCTTATGCAAATCACATATTACCTCTTATGTATAGTATAATAGAAAGTGGGGTAAAATGTAAAGAGGATATTGCTGTCATTTTATAAACGAATGTTTTTTAAAAAAAATAAATAAATGTTCGAAAAACTATTGATTTTATTTTCTTTTTCTGTTAAAATTTTAAAGGATTATGTTTATTTATTCCTATAAATTAGCTATATAAAATTTCCTTCTATTAAATATATGAAATATAACTATTTTCTTCTTATAGAAAAGTTCTATTAATTAATCATATGAAACAGAACCATTTTCATATGCGTTAATGGAAAAAATATTTTATAGAAGCTGATAGTATGGGTAATAATAGATATGATGTGATTGAATTAAAAGATGCCGTACCAGGTAATTTAATCTGGTACTTCCATATAGATTTATTATACGAGGTGAATTGAATTTTTATCACGTATAGAGTTAACTAACAATAATTCTCTCTAGAAAGGGGAAATAAATATGTCAGCAAAAGTAATTATAGGAGCCCAATGGGGCGATGAAGGAAAGGCTAAAATCATTGATATTCTATCAGAACAATCAGATGTAGTAGTACGTTCTCAAGGTGGAAACAATGCAGGTCATACAGTTACAGTTAATGGAGAAGTTTATAAATTTCATTTAGTGCCATCAGGTATTCTATACCCAGGAACTACATGTGTTGTTGGTAATGGTGTTGTTATTGACCCAAAAGGAATTCTAGAAGAAATAGCACTATTACATAACAAAGGTATTTCAACTGAAAATTTAAGAATAAGTCTTAGAGCTCATATCGTAATGCCTTATCACAAGACTCTTGATGGTATCAAAGAAGAGTATAGAGGTAATAGTGACATTGGAACTACCAAAAAAGGTATTGGACCATGTTATATGGATAAAGCAGAACGTTCAGGTATCAGAATGTGCGATTACCTTAATCCAGAAATATTCGAAGCAAAAGTTAGAGAAAATGTGGAATTAAAGAATTCTATTATAAAAAATGTATATAACGGTGACGTTCAATTTGATGCAGACCAAGTTTTAGAAGAATACAGAGGTTATTTAAAACAACTTGAACCATATTTTGCAGATACTACAGTTATCGTATATGATGCAATAAAAGAAGGTAAAAAAGTATTATTTGAAGGTGCTCAAGGTACATTACTTGATATAGACCTTGGAACATACCCATATGTTACTTCATCACACCCAGTTACTGGTGGTGTTTGTGTAGGAGCAGGAGTTGGACCTACTTTAATTGATGATTGTATCGGAGTTATGAAAGGTTATGTTACAAGAGTAGGAAAAGGACCTTTCCCAACAGAGTTATTCGACGAAATGGGAGAGCAAATCAGAAATGTTGGACATGAGTTTGGTACAACTACAGGAAGACCAAGAAGAACTGGATGGTTCGATGCTGTAATTGGTAAATTCGCAGTTAGAACAAGTGGACTTACAGCTATAGCACTTAATAAAATTGATGTATTAGCTGATATAGATAAAGTAAAGATTTGTGTTGCTTATAAAAAAGATGGCGAATTAGTAAAAGAATTCCCAGCAAGTCTTGAAGATTTAGCTAAATGTGAACCAGTATATGAAGAAATGGATGGTTGGGGAGATATCACTAACATTCGTTCATATAGTGAGTTACCAGAAACTGCAAAAGCTTATGTTAAGAGAGTTGAAGAGTTATGTGGTGCTAAGGTAACTATGGTTGGGGTAGGACCTAACAGAGATCAAAATATTTATGTAGATTAATTGTAATATTGCTATAACAATCCCATTATATTAGGCAGGAGATACTTGATTTGTAAGTATTTCCTGCCTAAATTTATTTGGGACTTATCACCATTTTCTATGATAGCGATAATAAGAATCTATATTATCCATTTTTACTTTTACATCATCTGTCTTGACAGTACCGTTGCTATAGTTAACTGTAAATCTGAAAGTGATGTAGATGGCTGCATCATTCCCCCATTTATTTATCATGGAATTGTCCCATAGTTCTCCATGCCAGTTGGTTTTATTGGCTGATTCTAGGTTCGTATCATAAGCTGTATCTAGAATTTCAGTTTCCACATTATCTGCAACAACATTACTATCCGCATGAATTACAGCTGTATCAGCACTTACAATAAAACGCTCCCCTGACCAATATGTATCGCTGTCTCTAGGATCATCATCAGTTTTTGACATTGCTCTATTGTATTTGACTCTATTTTCATCCCATTTCGGAGTATGATTCACATAGCCATCAATAGTTAATTCATACACTATAAATAGCATATTAGCATTTGCAACGCCTCCGTTACCATCATCTACATGTACTCTTATCTCATAATCACCAGATTCTATATTATTTATTAGATTCTGTTTGATTAAATCATAGGTTGTACCTTCAGGATTAGCTATTACTCTGTTACTGCTAAGTCGGTTACTACCCTTATATAAATCAATATCAAGTGTTAAAGTATCCAAATCAATATCATTAACTATAATATTAGCGAAGACATTATCTCCTTCGTATATATAACTTGGTTCAGTAGATTGAATACTTACTGTAGGTGGTGTATTATGAGTAAATTCAAAAATATTATCTTGGGTTTCCTGATTATTATTTGGTGTTCTAGCTGTAAATCTAGCTGTATAAAAATCATCTTCTATATATCTTCTTTCTTCTTTATAAGTCAAAGACCAATATTTCTTGTCACCTTCTGTTTTTATACAGGATAAATTTCTTGTGCGTTCATACATGGTATCCTTAAATAGGGTGATAGTGACAGTATTAACATATTTTGAGGTACTGGCTTCTATCAAAGTTTCCCTATCATAGGTTATTTTATCTTTTTGAATTGTTCCCTCTAGATCTACAGGAGTTTCCACTCTTACAGTAAAATCCTTACACCTTTTATTATTACTATTATTGCTATCAACTGCAAAAAGCTTGAATAGGTAATAGCCATCAGGTAATGTTGAAGGAATATTATAAGTGACATCATTCCAATTATAATCTTGGCCATTTTTAATTGCATATGATGTAATGGTTTTATTTGATGTTTTGATTGTGTTTCCATTGTACATAGCCATTTCTATGTGATGACTATATGGAAATCTAGTTTTTATATCATATGCTAAGAGATTTTCTGATGCAGGTATACTGTTAAGATTAAATTTATCTAGAACAGTTTTTAATTTTGCTTCTAATATCTGTGGTGGTGGAGCTGTCGGTAATGTAAATTCTTTTATACATGGTAAGCTCCATGTGTTTTCTAAGTCTTTTACAATGTATTCCACAGTATATGTTGCCCCTGGTTTCAGATTATCAGGAATTTTATAATATTTTTCTATAGGACGTGTTTTATCCCAATATACAATTTTACGTTCTATGATACCTTTTTGTGGATGGCTGTATTGATGGTCTAGATCATACGACCCGTCCTCCCATGTTGTTTCATATACTCTGGTAGCAGGATTGTATATCCAATCTAAGTTAAACTGTGCAATGGGTTTACGGTGTATATTGATTGAAGTCCTGAATATATTAGAATATAATTCATTATCTTCATAACCAGTAATACTGTCCTTTACCCTATGATAAATATCTAAGCGTCCAGTTTTATCAAGTATAGTTGGTTTGGTGGTTGTCCAATCTTCATCTTCATTAAATTCTGATTTACTGTAACTAAACATTCCTAGGGAGTTATCGTAGTAGTTTGGGTTGTGGATATATTGGAATCCGTTTTCTTTTAACTCGTCTCCTTCTGTTTCTAATTCTACCGTTTCAATGTTGACATTACTTCCTAGCTCTACTAAATAATCAGAAGAAAAAGGATTATCTTCAATAATATCATCTAAGGCTTTATTAATGCTATCTAAAATATCATCAGCACTATAGTAATGAGTGTACAAGCTGTACTGGCTCTTTATAGTACTGTTACCTATAAGTGTTACATTAAAATCATGCTCTTTAGCCAAGTCCTCAAATTCCTTAATTGGTGTTAACCTATTTTTATGTTCAGATGGTGAAGTTGTATTAATGCCATTTTCTGATACATAAATGATATACTTATCGGCTTCGCTCCTAAAATTTTCAACAGGCGGGTTTTGACGAACATATTTGTAGATATTACCACTGTAATATCCAGTATAATTATTAACTTTCCTGTTATCAGAATGCCATACATCAACGCTACTGCAAACATTCTTTGTACGTGTACGAAATTCAAAGTTTCCACAGTCCCAAGCACCGTACATTTCAACTAATTCATCATAAGAATAGTAATCACAGTGATAATATTTATATCGTTCAGTAACTGTATGGCATTCTTCCTCTGTAGTATAATAGCCAAAATCATGCCAATACCAGTTGTTAACTACATTAGTTTGGGTCAGTGTTCCTGAATAGCCACTACTAGAGTATGGTATAGAATTTTGAGGGTAAGTACTTCCAGTATTTCTACTGGTACTGGCAGGAGTAGAATATTCATAACATTTCATATCCCATATCTCAATAATAGGGTTAATACCTTGGGAACGTAAGTAATTGTTATAGTAAATTCTCTTGCTCTTAATATCAGCTTTTTTACTGTCTGTAAGATTCTTGTCTAAGGAAATAATAACGTCTACTTGGGGGAAGTTATAAGGTATATCTAAATGAACTTCGGTTAAAGGTCTTAGATTTTCTACAAAAAAATCTCTTATGACTTCATTAGTTCTTTTTTCTGTACCATCTAACCATTTAATAATGGTTTCTTCTCCGAAGCTTTCTTCGGCTGATATAATAGCTCTGTAGTGTCCAAGATCTGTTGGTGTATAACTAAAATCATCTGTTAAAGATGTGTTAAGTACCTCTTTTTCATAAGTACCATCTTTGTCCTGGTCTTTTAAAATCTTAATTCGCTTGTTAATTATGGTATCGCCATCTATAGATTCAGCACCAAACTCCATTGATAAAGCTTCACTTCTTGCTAGATAATTATTCCATATATCAAAATTCATAGCTGGTTTATGGTCTTTCATCACAACCAATGGAAGATTATAGGTACTGCTTCTACCTGACCTATTGGTAGCTGTACAACTAATCTGATAAACACCTTCCTTAGAACTTTGAAATATGTGATTTTCTCCTTGACGTTCATAATTTAACTTATCCATATCAGTATCATTCAAGGCTGTTATCTCATATGTATAGCTTGTAGGATAGTGTTGCAACAAGTAAGGATCATTAGCACTATCAGACGTGTTTAGTGTTTCAAATTTACGATTTTCTTTTTGTGTTCCTTGTAATGTAAGCTGTGCTTTGGGTTTAGTATTGTATACTGTTACCCACTTTTGAACATGACTTTCCACATCGTCCGAACTAGTTGCTGCTACTTCTATGAAGTGAACTTCTGTATTATTATCACTCTCTATTGCACCAAAAACAAAACCACCATTGAAAAAATCATTTACAGATACATTTATTGGTGTACCATCTATAGTCACCTTCAATAAGTTAATATCTTCTGCTTTCATATCACCTATGGTTGCACCATATGGTTCAATATCAAAAACCTTTCTTGGTAACTCTACATCAATCTCAACGGTCTTTTGGGGTGTGTATGCCTTCATAACATACACATTTTTATCATATTCAGCACTTCTATTACTATCATATACAGTTTGTTTTACATGTATTTTATATTTTTCTTTGTTTTTATCTTTTGCCATATCATATAACAGATTATTTATTGTTTGATTGTCTATAGAAGAATTATTATATTCTTTTACAACTTTTGTTCCATCTTCTCCAGTAAGTTCGAATTCGTATTTTTTAATGTCACCTAATGATAAGTCCTGATATTTGAAGTTATCAGCTTTTAAAGGGGTGGTATCATTCCAATTAACCACTGATGCCACACTGAATTTACATACTAAATCATCACTTTTATTGAACGGGATTACGAATTTATCAAGCTTGCTTTTATTAACTTTGTCGGTATCATTATCATAAGCATTGTCTGATTGTGGGTTTCTATAAGAAACGCTTGCTATTCCGCTAACCGTATAGTTTCCGTCATCAGAAATTATACTACGTGGTATATCAAGGGAAACAGTACCCTTATAGGTGTTGGTAGTGCTGTTTCCGTCAAATGTATATGTAGTGTCGTTTAATTGTAAATTGTAGTGACTAATATCCCTACGAGTATAATATATTTCACGTTCAATAACGTTATTGTAATAAGCTTCATCTTGTAAGGTTATTGTTACATCAACATTCACCTTGACTTCATCTTCTCCAGGATTAATGATGTACTTTCCTTTATCAAGTATATTAATATCTAACGTAATAGGAGTCTGCTTACGTCCTGTACGCTTTTTAAGGGTGAATGTCTGATACCAATAACCAGTACGGTTTTTGTGCCACATTTTGGCTTCACCATAGCTATACAAGGTGGAGGGTGTCAGCACGTTAGCGTAATCGTAGGCATTTTGACTTGATGGGTTGCTACCATTCTTTATTTCAAAGGGTAGTCCCTCATTAATCCATTCTTGGATTCCTTGCCTATTATTAATAATAGCTTCATCATTCCAACCACTTATCTCGCCATCTTGTTTTTTGGCTAAGATAGGATTCGCCCAGTAATGATACTGCCATGTCTTTTGCTCTGCCTTTCGGGTACTAGCTTCATCTACTGGAAAGGACTTGTTTGTATGACGGATGCCATCTACAGTGTATCCATGATAACGGTACTCTCCTTTTATTCCGTCCCTTGTATAGTAAGGTGTTGTAATACTTGGATCGGGATTTTCGGTGTAATTCTTAAAATCGTTGTCTGGTACATAACCATAGTGACCGTAAACACCAATATTTTTGTCAACCCATAATTCTGTATTAAACCATAGCTTTGTTTCTTTTCCACTTATATTGATTTTTATATAAGGTTTATTTTTATAATCAGGTGGCAAAGATAGGGTTTCAAAGGGTATTTGCCCCGACATATACTCATAACTCAATTGGTTGCTGTTCGTTATAGCGAATGTTTTATATCTAATACTTGTAAATAAGATACTAAATATAAAAATCATCAAGCCTATTTTTCTGAATGTATTTTTCAATTTCTTCACCTCTATTTATAGCTTTCAATTCTTTAGTGTGAAACTTGGCGATACAATCGTTAATACTTCAAATTTATTACTTGCATAGATAATTCATTGATTTTATCAAGTCCATTAACATAATGTAGACACCATAAAGACCAATACATTATATAAAGTTTTTTACCTTTAAAATCATCTAAATTAGATACTTTCCGTTTATATCTTACAATGAGAGTTTAAATGCTATTTATTTCACTTTTTTAGAAAATCAGGTGCATTTTCCTCTATAGGATAGAAATGCTCAACTTTTCCACCTTTTATTGTAATATCAAAGGATATTCTATGGTCTTTGTCAACTTCAATGTACATTTCTCTATCATTCATTTTTATGGTGTAACGGTATTTATCCACGTCCATATTTTCAGCTATTTGTAATATTTCCTTCATGGTGTCTTTCATGACTTGAAAGTTGTTTTCGTACAAGTAATAAAACATTGTATCAAACATTTTCTCGTATTTAGTAAAGCGTTCCATGTAGGTCATGTCATGTACTTTGTAATATAGTGAAATACCGTAAGCACTAGGGGTTTTATGTTTACTATGTTTGACACAAAAACCAACTTCTTTATTTTCTATAATGTCTATATCGTAATCGTCTACTGTTCTATCAACAGTATCTACGCAATCATAAATAATACCTAATGGGTGTTCATTTTTGCCTGATTGAGCCAAATATACATAACCTGTATTATCCTGATACACCTTATCCATTGCATACAATAGCTGTAGAGCTGTAACCTCCCCAGAAGGACATTCATAGACTCTATACTTATGCTTAACCTCTGTAGCTATACGCTCATCTTCATTTTTATAATCTCTATAACGTATTACATCAAAGTACATCTTTCCATCAGCATCTTTTTTAATATCCTTCTCTGTAATCATCGGTGGAATAAATATAGGCTTTCTACAAGATTCATCTAATAATCTTACTATAACCGTAACGGCTTCAGCTCTAGTAGCATTACCCTTAGGGTCAAAACCATTAGGTTTGCCAGTAATTAGACCAATACTATAACAGTCTACAACGTTCTGCTGATATTTATTGTCAATAATATTAAAGTCAAGAATACAACTTTTTATAAAATCCAAGTTTAGCTCTTTGTTTCCATTCTCCATTTCTTCAACCTGTCCAAGCGTCCTAGCAGTAATACTCGCCATTTCCTCACGACTAATAATTCTATTATAACTATCAAATTGTCCATACTGAATGATAGATAACTCCAATGCCTTATTTATATAATTAGTAGCCCAATAACCTTCTGCATTCTTAATATCCGTATAACCTAAACTAGTCACCACAAGTTTAATAAAAGCATCAACATTAATATTCTTATCTGGTTTAAAAGATCCATCTTCATACCCGTCAACAATACCTAATCCAACTAATTTTTCAATATTACCCTTAGCCCAATGACTATTAGGTACATCATTAAAAAAAACATCATCTACTGCTTTTACACACGTAGTATTTGAGATTATAAGTGCCATAGTAAGTACTAATATTACTTTTTTCATAAATTATCATCCTTTGTATGTTTGATTTTTTTATAACATAATTATTTATTTTTTACTCCATATTACTAAACGCTTTTATAATATTAGAGTTTGTTTCATGTCCTAAAACCCTTTTCACAATAAAACCATCTTTATTTATATAAACAGCAGTTGGATAAGCTGTTATATCATACGATTTAACAATTTCCCCATTTTCATCTAGTAGAACCGTCATGTTTTTATAATCTAAATTATTAAACCATGTTTTAAATTCTTCTTCCCTCTTTTCACCTTTATAGCCTGGAGAAACTATAGTTAATATTACAAAATCATTCTCTTTTTCCGATAATGTATCTATTTCATCAAGTCCATTTACACAGTGGGAACACCAAGATGACCAAAACTGAATAAAAACTTTTTTACCCTTATAATCTTTCAAATTATGAATCTTACCATTAATGTCTTTCAAAGAAAAATAAGGTGCTGGTTCACTTATTTGTTCATCATTAGTTGCATCATTTTCCTCAATATGCTCTATGTTTCCACCTTTAATTGTTACATCAATGGATACACTTTGCTCTTTATCAATGACAACGTACATTTCCCTATCATTTAGATTGATGATATAGCTGTATTTATCTACATCAATGTTATCTGCATAGGTCAATATCTCAAGAAATTTTTCTTTTATTACTGGAAACTTATCATCATATAGATATAAAAGCATGGTATCAAACATTTCTTGATATTTATAATATCTATCCATGTAAGACATAAGGTGTGTTTTATGATTCATAGAAATATTGTAAGAACTGATAGTATCATGTTTACTGTGTTTTATACAAAACTCAACTTCTGAATTATTAACCAAATCCACAAGGTCATAAGAGTTTTCAATTTCATCAATACAGTTATATTTGATTCCAATAGGATGTGAATCCTCTCCTAATTGTTGGAGATATACATAACCATCATTTTTCTGATAGACTTTATCCATAGCATACAATAGCTGTAATGCTGTAATTTCACCATTAGGACATTCTGATATTCTACAGATATCCTTTTTGCCCTTTTTACTAATTTTATAATTATTGTATCTAACAAAATCAAAATACATTTTATTGTTTTCGTCTTTCTTAATATCACTTTCAGCAATCACTGGCGGTATTAGAATCGGTCTACGAGACTCCTTATCCAACAATCGTAAAATTACTGTAACAGCATCAGCTCTGGTAGCATTGCTTTTAGGGTCAAATCCACTGGATTTTCCAGTAACTAATCCATAATAGTAACTTTCCACTACATCCTGTAAATACTTATCAGCTATATTATAAAAGTCGCGGATATTATTTTTAATGAACACAAAATCATTTTGAATATCATCTTTATCTTCAACGTATCCCAGTGCCTTGATTGTAATACTAGCCATTTCTTCCCTTGTTATACTTCGATCATAAGTGTCAAATTGTCCTTTATCAATAATCGATAACTCTAATGCTTTGTTTATGTAATTTGTTGCCCAATAACCATCAGCATTTTTAATATTTGAAAAACCAATAGCGGTAACAGTAAGTTTAATAAAAGCGTCAACATTGATATTATCCTTTGGTTTGAAAGTTCCGTCATTGAAGCCGTTTACAATACCTGATTCCACTAACTTTTCAATACTGTCTTTAGCCCAATAATCCTTAGGTACATCAGTAAATAATATCTGTTCTGTTGCCTTTGCATATGTATTGTTAACAAGCATAAATATTAATGTAATGAACAATACCGTTTTTTTCATATCCTTCATCCTTTGTCATTTTTTTATTTACTCCTTAATTAACTTCTGATTGATTAAACCTATTAATTATAAACTTGCAATTTTTTATGTTATTCATCATTATTAGACATAATGTACTGTTATTTTAATATATCTAACAAATCTTTTCAATGCAATATTTTAAAATTTTTAGAATTAGGCTAATAAAAACATATTGCAATGTACAAAAAGTAGTAAAAAGGCGAAAAAATACATTATTATTTAAAAAACACTAAAAATATATTGCAAAACTACATAATCTGATATATAATACCATTATGTTACAAAAGTATACAAAGAAATACAATTAATTTAATTAGTACAATAAATATAACTAATAAAATAAATAAAATACATAAATGTCATAGAGGGGAATATTTTATTTATTAGTAATAATGTCGTTGCAAATCTATTATATTTTAATATTGTGTCTATTGATCAATTATCTTTAAGATAAGGCAGGTAAATTATATGGTAGGAAGAATCTATTTTGACAAGTACCGTGTGATTAAAGAAATTGGCAAAGGCGGCATGAGCAATGTTTTCTTGGCAGAGAACATTAAGCTTGGTAATAGATGGGCTATTAAGAGAATCAAAAAAAGTGGTAGTCCCATTAATCTATTAGCTGAACCAAGCATATTAAAAGATCTAAATCATCCATTAATTCCACAAATAGTAGATATAGAGGAAGATACAGAGTATCTATATATTATTGAAGAATATGTAGAGGGTATTAATCTCCAAGAATATAAAAATCAGAATGGAGACATTAATGAAAACATTATTGTCGATTTTGCTGTCCAGATGTGTGACGTACTGGAATATCTACATTCAAGGAAACCTTACCCAATAATATATCGGGATATGAAACCAGGTAATATAATGCTTACTGAAGGAAACAAAATAAAATTTGTTGATTTCGGAATAGCCAGAGAATATAAATATAGCTCCAACACAGATACGGTATTAATAGGTACCAGGGGCTATGCAGCACCAGAACAATATGGATTGGGGCAGAGTGACATTCGAACTGACATCTATAGTTTTGGTGTAACGTTATATTATTTGATATCTGGTAATAACCTATCTTCGCCCTATAAAGTTTTATCTCTAAAAGAATACGGAAATTATTCAGATTCATTAGAAAATATAATTGAAAAATGTATAAGGATACAACCTGAAGAAAGGTATCAATCTGTCACTGAGATAAAAGATGAATTGGTTCACATGATAGATTCGAACAAATCACAGGTGCAAAGAGTATATTCAGTTATTAAGCAAAAGACTATAGGAGTTATGGCACTAACTAAAAGAGCAGGATCAACTTTTTTTGCAACTAACCTTGCAGCAGCATTAGGGGATAAAAATCTGCTTATATCACTAATAGAATTACCCTATGATAACCCTTATATATATGATCTGGTAGGAATTTCTAATTATAATGAATTAACATATTATTCTATTCTCAACGAAATTAATAACAATAAAAATGTTGAGAGGGATAGGATAACAACTATCAACAATATCATGTTTCTGGTAAGGGACCCTACTAGAGGTAAGATAGATAATTGGGACGATAACAAAACCATGAAGTTGATATATTCTGCAAAGGAATCCTTGATTTCCATAGTTGATATAGGTCATAACTATGACAAGATAGAAAGTCTTCTACCAGAATTTGATTTGATATATGTCATATATGATGCTATGCCACCAGACTTGATGGCTAACTATGGTGTACTGGAAAAGATAGAGACTCATAATAGAAAGTACAATAACATCAGGTATGTTCTTAATAATGACAATACTGGTATTAACAGAAGAAGTCTTAATAACTATCTTGGTATAAAACCTAATGTAACAATACCTAGATTACCAGCAGAATTAATGTATAGAAGTGCATATAAAAAGAAGTTTCCATATCAAGAGAAGAAACTCAAAAGTATATTTGATGATGAATTCGTATCAGTATATAGTGAACTGTTACCAAAAGAACTCAATAATAAAAAACATAGAAGAAAATTATTTGGGTAGTTATTAACTTACTTTTACTAGAAGGAGGACAGAAATGAAAAACTTTATGAAAGGTTTAATGGGGATTATTTTAATCGTAATTGCCATTGGCTCTATATTCTATTGGGAGGTGTATGGTAGAGAAAGTCTGTTATTCAAAGATATAGTAGTACTTACCAAAGATGTAAATAAGAATGAAGTAATAACAAAAGATATGGTTCAGATTCAAAAGAGAGAAGAAAATACGCTAATCGACAAAGTTATCTTAGACCCCAATAAAATAATAGGAAAAGCTGCAAACAATTATATTCCAAAAGGAGTTCAACTAGTAGAAAAATATTTTGAAAACCCTAACTTGGTTCTTGATGAAGATGAGTACATATTTAAGATTCCATTAGAATGGATAAAAGCTTTTCCTGATTCTCTTAGAAGGGGAGACGAGATTTATTTTTACGAAGTAGGTAAGGGAACTGAGAATTATAACTCTACTGAAGGAGAAATAGCTGTAAATAATAAAAAAGCTTTAGAAAAAGACCCTATAACTAATGCTACGGTTGCATATGTAAAAGACAGTGCTAACAGAGAGGTTATTACTCTTAGTGATGAAGAAAGATATAATGGGTCAAGCAAAATCAACGAGATAGAAATAATTACTGATCTAGAAACAGTTAATCTATTAAGGGATTCGGTTAATAATGATAAGGTATTCATTATTATGTACCAGTAGATTAGATTGTTCAATCTCTAATGTGTTACATAAAATGGGAGGCAGCTATGGCTACTAACAACTACAGAATACATTTAATATCCAACAACGAGAATTTACGAAGAAAATTATATAATGTCAATTACTTTGAAGAAGTATCTATGAGTACATCTCTAGATGAGATAGAGGAAGATATTGCTATCATAGACGATAGAATAATAGGTGTAAATGATCTACTAGAAGATAGAGGTAAGATATCCTCAAGATATATTTTCTACCAAGTATCAAATGACAACTTCAAGTTTTCAACCAAAAGCATTTTAGAGTCCAATGAGATTAAACTAATTCAGCCTTATATGACAGATGAGAATATAGTTGAATATGTATGCTCAGAAGTAATTAAAAAATATAGATTAACTGTTAATAAGAATATAGTTACTTTTTTTGGTGCTGATTCAAAAGTAGGAACAACTCAAATAGCTCAAAGTATATCAGAGAGGATAATAGATAAATCCTATGCAAGAGTTTGTCTTATATTTCTTGATGGAGAAGCAGGAACTGATTACATAGATATTAATTTCAGAAATAATATAGATACCATTAAGATAAAATTGATATCAGAGCTGGCAACAGTTGATGAGATATTTGATATTGCTGAAAAAGTAAAAAATAATCTATATATTATAGAAGGAACTAAATCCATATTGTACAGAAAAGAATATCAGCCAGAAAATATTTCCTACTTACTTAATATATTGTCATTAGCATGTGACCTTGTAGTAGTTGATGCAGGTAGCTGTATAGATAGAGCAATGCCAATAACTGCACTCACATCTACTAATCATAGATATCTAGTGACCACACAGCAGGCTAACAGTCTAAGGAGATATATGGAAAAGAAGCCTATTTTGGATAGATTATCCTTAGATGATTTCCAAGTCATAGTGAATAAGCATATGGCTGATGGTTCATTATTAACTACTTACGATGTTGCAAAAGCATATGGACACCCTTATCTGTCCAAGATCGAGTTCTCTAAGTATGCTTTGCAAGCTGAAAATGATAAGAAAGCTCTGATTCATTATAATGACAAAGAAGTCAACAAAGATTTTAATAAATTGGTTGATATCATTATAGAACAGCTTAATCTAAGTAAAAAGGAAACTCCTAGAAAAAGAAAATGGTTTGGCATGCAAGGAGTGGGATAACATTATGAATAGTTTAGTGACTGATAAGATAGATTTTTACAATAGAACACAAGTAAAAGAATTTGACTTAGAAGAATATATATATTCTGTTACAGGTGAAAAAAGAGAAGAGATAATAAATATTACCAGAGATGAATTAACAAGATTTCAAATACTATGTGATACAATCTTCGCATACTTTCATACAGGGTGGGAACGTGAAGGTTTAGAAACCAGTACTCTGATAAGACAGAAAAACGCTATTCTAGGTAAAGAACTGGAAGTTAAGTATTTTAAAGATAATATAGAGGATTATCTCAAGAGAAACAATAAACTCATGGAGTGGTATCCCAATTGGTATATGGACATAGTTGATGCCATTTATCAAGAATGTTGGGGATTAGGTGGTATCGCCCAGTGGAAATACAGTAAGAAATATGCTTTATCCCAATCTGCAAAAGTAATAGGCAACAAGATATATTTCATGGAAAATGGTAAGATGAAATTACAGCATCAGACCATATCAGACGATAGAAGAAAACAACTCATAAAAGCACTATTACTTAATGAAAAAAATATTCATTACAACGAAAAACATGCAGAAGTATCAATGCATGATGGAACCAGAATAACCATATACGGTGAGAAATTAGTCAAGGAAAATCTAGAAGTTATCATATTCAGAAAGTACATTATACCCAAGTTATCATTTGAAGAACAGGCTAAGAGAAATACTATACCTCATGAAGTCATACCTATGTTAAAAAATATGGTTGATATAGGATACAATGTAATATTTACTGGTGCTGTAAGAACTGGAAAAACAACTTTCTTAGAGACTTGGCAGATGTATGAAGATACTACTTTGGAAGGTGTTATGATTGAAACAGGAGCAGAGATTCCAGCACATAAGCTTCAACCCTACGCTCCAATCATTCAATTGATAGCAGATGATGATGAACTGGGAAGCATAATGAAGCAAGTACTTAGGTCTGATGCAGATTATATTATTTCAGCTGAAGCAAGGGATGGACGAGCTCTTAATGTATCAATGAGAGCAGCTAACAAGGGAACTAGAAGATGTAAGACTACATATCATACTACTGACCCGACTGATATCTGCTACGATATTGCAGATGAAATAGTCAAATTCTATGGTGGCGATCTGTATAATACCATATTTAAAGTAGCAAAATCTTTTCATTACGTTTTTCACTTCATCCAGTTAGCAGATAAAAGCAAAAAGAGATTAAAAGGTATATACGAAATAAGATTCAATCGTTATGACCATAAGATAAGCATTCATCAAATATGTAAATATGATTACAGCAGTGATAGCTGGCAGTTCAAATATGACATTGGCGATGATAAGAAAGAAATAGGTCATGAAGAAAATAAAAAGGCTTTAACTATTTTTGAAAATGAACTAAAAAAGATTGAACAAAAATATCCTTACAAAAACTATATGGTTTACGAACCTAGATATGACAGCTTAAGAGGTGTAGACAAATGATAAATACAGTGGTTACATTAATAAAAATATTTTTGTATTGTATGGTGATAGTGGGTATCTGGATGATCTCTTCTAATTATATACTGTATTTTCTCAAAGTAATCAAACCTAGAAAAACCTTTAGAAACAACACTCAGGTCTCTTCTTCCAATATGTACAAACATATTAAGAGACTTATATTAATCGTATATGGAAAAGATGATGATAAAAAAGTATCTACCTTCTATTTAATCAGTATACTATTGTTTTTCCTTACTTTTTTAGTGGTAATACAGAGAACATCACTAATCAGAAGCTTGGTTTTTGCAATT